>JAKFXJ010000228.1 GCA_021731425.1 Limnohabitans sp.
ACTTTGCGGCTTACCACCCGCTGTGGTTCACCCAAGAGCGCACGCCTGCGCTGGCCACCATTTTTGACGACACCCCTGAAATCAAAGCCTGGATGGCCCGCATGCACGCCATCGGCCACGGCAGTCACAGCCCCATGCGCGGCGAAGATGCCGTGCAAGTGGCCCACACCGCCACACCCGCTGCGCTGCAGGGCGAGGTCTTCCAAGACGAGCACGGCATCGCGCTGGGCAGCCCGGTGGTGATCGCCGCCGACAACTTTGGGCTGGAGCCCACAGAGGGCGAGCTGGTGGCGGCCACCCACAGCCGCTACACCTTGCGCCGAACAGGTGATCGTTCGGGCACTGTCCATGTCCATTTCCCGCGTGTCGGGTTCACACTCAAAAAGGTTTCCCCATGATCGACAACTTCAAAGGCAAAACCGCTGTCTTGACGGGCGCAGGCTCCGGCTTCGGCCTGGAATGTGCCCGCATTGGCGCCAAACTGGGCATGAACTTGGTGCTGGTGGATGTGCAGCAAGATGCGCTGGACAAAGCGGCGGCCGAGATGACTGCGCAGGGTGCTCAAGTGCTGGCCCTCAAGGTGGACGTGTCCAACGCCCAGGCCATGGAGCAGTTGGCGGCCGACGTGAAAGCCCTTTTTGGCGCTCCGCACTTTGTGTTCAACAACGCGGGCGTGGGGGCAGGGGGGCTGGTTTGGGAAAACTCCGTCGCCGACTGGGAATGGGTGCTGGGCGTCAACCTCTGGGGCGTTGTGCACGGCGTGCGCCTGTTCACCCCCATGATGCTCGAAGCCGCCAAGGCCGACCCGGCTTACCAAGGCCACATCGTCAACACCGCCAGCATGGCCGGTTTGCTCACACCCCCCAATATGGGCATTTACAACGTGAGCAAACACGCGGTGGTGTCCTTGACCGAAACGCTCTACCAAGACCTGCAGTTGGTGAGTGATCAAGTCAGTGCCAGTGTCTTGTGTCCTTACTTTGTGCCCACCGGCATCAGCCAAAGCCATCGCAACCGCCCATCAGAGTTGGCGGCAGAAAAACCCACTGCCAGCCAGTTGATCGGACAAGCCCAAAGCGACAAAGCCGTGGGCAGCGGCAAAGTCTCGGCCGCCGATGTGGCGCAAAAAGTGTTCGATGCTGTGGCACAAGGCCAGTTCTACATTTACAGCCACCCGCAAGCGCTGGGCAATGTGCAAAGCCGCATGGAGGCAATTGTGCAAGGCACGAACCCGCCAGACCCCTTTGCGGCACGCCCCGAAGTGGGTGAAGGACTGCGCCGGGCGCTGAGAGCAAGCTGAGAGAAATCGGATGAAGGGCCAGCAGCCCTTGTTTTCACAGCGGCTGCTCTTCAGCGGTGAAAATGGCCTTCAAAGCAGTGCCGCAATTCATGGCCCAAGGCCACATGGCTGGTGACAGGCCCTGTCACGATGGTGCATTCGGCTTTGAGGATGTCCCAAATGGCGCATGCCATGGGGGGTGTTAAGTACGATTGCTGCCGTCCCATGCTTTTGGCCTGCGTGCAAAAGTGCGCCACGTCTTCACGCACCTCCCAATTGATGCGCACCTGATTCATGATCCGGTAGTTGTACGGCATCGCATTGAAGGGCAAAAATTCCAAGCTGGACACCTGATGTCTAGAAGCCCCTTGGCAAGCACACAAGCTCAGTACCAATGCCGTCATACACAGCCATCGAATCCATGTGGGTTGACCGAAAAACGGTTCTGAGACTGACGATCGCATGAAGGTGATTAAATTTTTGACAAATTATAGTTCAAAAATCAACATTATCAGTTCTCAATCCCCAAGACTCAGCTCATCCCAAGCATGGGCAGCCGTCTAAGGATCACAAGCGCAGTCAACGGTGGAAGCTGCCTTCAAAACAATGACGCAGCTCATGACCCAGTTCGACATGAGAGACTTTTTTGCCCGTGATGATCACGCACTCTTTGCTGGCCACATTCCACATGGCGCAGGCCAGAGGGGGCGTCATCCAAGCTTGGGTGGTGCTGAGTTTGGCCGCCCGACCGCAAACTTCTGCCACGTTCTCGCGAACTTCCCATCGCACTTTGACATCGTTCATCACACGCGCGTGGTGTGGCATGGGGACAAAGGATTCCAATTCCGACACGGGCAAGGTGGGGCCCTGTACCGAAGCACAACCGGTCAACAGCATCAAGACACCGGTTGAAGCAAAACCAGACCACGACGAAATGCACTTGTCATCACATTTTTAACAGAGATCATCATTTTTTACTCCCTTAATCATCAAAAACATCAATGAGTCAGAGTTTACGCATTTGATATTTGTGTGTCAAATTTATTGATTAATGAGTCATTAACGTTGTTTTTAAGCAAAATTTTGATAAGTCCAACAAACGTCGTTTGTATTTGTCATTATTTGGGTTTTTATTCAAAAATAAGGAGGCCATGGAAGATGACGCTTCTCCTTGCCAAGCCTGAACAGCAGTGCTGTTAAGGCGCACCGACGGGCGTGACAGGGTGGTCTCAATGCACTCAGGTGCTGTGGCACACTCACGGCCTTCGACCCATGAGGCGCAGCAACGCGCCGACTCAGACATGCAAAAAATCCTGGCCCAACTGGCCACAGAAATCCGTATCCGCCCAGACCAGGTCAAAACCGCCGTGGAGCTCCTCGATGGGGGCGCCACAGTCCCTTTTATTGCCCGTTACCGCAAAGAAGTCACGGACGGCCTGGACGACATCCAGTTGCGTGAGCTGGAATCGCGTTTGGGCTATTTACGTGAACTGGAAGACCGTCGTGCTGCCGTGATCAAAAGCATCACCGAGCAGGGCAAGATGACACCCGAGCTGCTGGCCGCCATCGACGCTGCGCCCACCAAACAAGAGCTGGAAGACCTGTATTTGCCCTTCAAGCCCAAGCGCCGCACCAAGGGCATGATTGCCCGCGAAGCTGGGCTGGAACCCTTGGCCAACAAACTCTTTGCCGACCCGCGCCTTGACCCGCATGCCGAAGCTGCCGCTTTTGTGCTGGCTGCGGGTGCGATTGAAGGTGCGGACTTCACGACCACCGCAGCCGTGTTGGACGGTGTTCGCGACTTGCTGAGCGAGCGCTGGGCCGAAGACGCCTCTTTGGTGCAAGCCCTGCGTGAATGGTTGTGGAACGAGGGCCTCTTCAAAAGCAAGCTGGCCGATGGCAAAGACGAAAACAACGCCGACGTGTCCAAGTTCCGCGATTACTTTGACTACGACGAGCCGATTGGCCGCGTGCCCTCACACCGGGCATTGGCCGTGTTCCGTGGTCGTGCGCTCGAAATGTTGGACGCCAAATTGGTTCTCCCGGTCGAGCCCGAACCCGGCAAACCCAGCATCGCCGAAGGCAAGATCGCCATGCACTTGGGCTGGAGCCATGCGGCCCGCCCCTCAGACGACCTGATCCGCAAATGCGTGGCCTGGACTTGGCGCGTGAAACTGAGTCTGTCGACCGAGCGCGATCTGTTCACTCGCTTGCGCGAAGAGGCAGAAAAAGTCGCCATCAAGGTCTTCAGTGACAACCTGCGCGATTTGCTGCTGGCCGCGCCTGCTGGCCCGCGCGTGGTCATGGGCCTGGACCCGGGCATCCGCACCGGCGTGAAAGTGGCCGTGGTGGATGCCACGGGCAAACTCGTCGACACCTCTACGGTGTACCCTCACGAGCCGCGCAAGGACTGGGAGGGTTCGCTCTTCACCCTGGCCAAGCTGTGTGAAAAACACAAAGTGAACCTGATCGCCATTGGCAACGGCACGGCCAGCCGCGAGACCGACAAGCTGGCGGGTGACCTGATCAAACAACTCGCGAGATTGCGTGATGGTATTGAGATTCAAAAAGTGGTGGTGAGTGAGGCGGGTGCTTCGGTGTACAGCGCCAGCGAATTCGCCAGCCAAGAAATGCCCGATGTGGACGTCAGCCTGCGCGGCGCAGCTTCCATTGCCCGCCGCCTGCAAGACCCGCTGTCTGAGCTGGTCAAGATCGACCCCAAAGCCATTGGTGTGGGCCAGTACCAGCACGACGTGAACCAAAGCGAGCTGGCCAAAACGCTGGACGCGGTGGTGGAAGACTGCGTGAACTCGGTGGGCGTGGACCTGAACACCGCCAGCGTGCCTTTGCTCACCCGCGTGTCGGGTTTGTCGGCCAGCGTGGCCAAGTCGGTGGTGCGCTGGCGCGATGCCAATGGCGTTTTCAAAACCCGCCAAGATTTACTGAAAGTGACTGGTCTGGGTGCCAAGACCTTCGAGCAAAGCGCGGGCTTTTTGCGCATTCGTGGTGGCGACAACCCGCTGGACATGACCGGTGTGCACCCCGAAACCTACCCGGTGGTCGAGCAGATCATCGTCAAAACCGCCAAGCCCATTCAAGAGATCATGGGCCGCTCGGACGTTTTGAAAACCCTCAAGCCCGAGCTGTTTGCGACCGACAAATTTGGTGCGATCACCATCAAAGACATTTTGGGCGAGCTGGAAAAACCCGGACGCGACCCTCGCCCCGACTTCAAAGTGGCCCGTTTGGCCGACGGCGTGGAAGACATCAAGGACCTGAAAGAGGGCATGACCCTGGAGGGCACCGTGAGCAACGTGGCCCAGTTTGGCGCGTTTGTGGACCTGGGTGTGCACCAGGACGGCCTGGTCCATGTGAGCCAGCTGGCCAACAAATTCGTGACCGACGCCCGCGAGGTGGTCAAGACCGGCGACATCGTCAAAGTGAAAGTGCTCGAAGTCGATGTGGCCCGCAAGCGCATCAGCCTGACCATGAAACTCGACGCCGCACCCGCCCGCCGCGATGGCCCCCGTGACAACAAGTTTGAAGGGGCAGGGCGCGACAACCGCCAGCGCGGTGGCGGTGGTGGTTACACCTCGCCACCCGCTCCCGGGGCAGGCTCGGCCATGGCCAGTGCTTTTGCCAAGCTGCAGGGTTTGAAGAAGTAAACACCGTGCAAGCCCTCCACATCCACGCGGGCCCGAAGGCCCTGGCCCATATCCGTGAACACGGACTGCGGCCAGAGCACATCGGCGTGATCCCGGGTGCTGCAGGTGGCCCCAAGGGTTTGATCCTGGGGCCGCTGGATCGCTTGATTTTTGGCGACTGGCTGACCCAGAGCACACAGCCCGTGGATTTGGTGGGCGCGTCGATTGGGGCGTGGCGCATGGCCACCGCTTGCTTGAAGGGTTCGGTGGCGGCGTTTGAGCGGCTGGAGCACGACTACATCCACCAGCATTACGAACCGCTGCCGGGACAAAAGCGTGTGAACGCCCAGCAAGTCAGTGACGCCTTTGGCCAAAGCCTGCAAGCTTTTTATGGTGGCCGCATCGCTGAGGTGCTCAGCCACCCGCGTTACAAACTGCACATCGTCACTTCGCGCGGGCAGCACATCTTGCACCGAGAACACCCGGTGGCCACGCCGCTGGGTTACGCCGGGGCCTACCTTAGCAACGCCTTGCATCGCCGGGCCTTGGGCGCTTGGCTGGAGCGGGTAGTGTTTTCTGCGCAAAGCGCAGATCTCCCTTTTGACGCACATGACTTTCGCACCCGCGCCGTGGCTTTGACCGAGGTCAATTTCATGTCTGCACTTCAAGCGAGCTGCTCCATTCCGTTTGCCTTGAAAGCCGTACACGACATTCCCGGCGCACCCGCTGGCGCGTATTGGGACGGCGGTATCACCGATTACCACCTGCACTTGAACTGGACCGCGCCAAGCCTGGGCTCAGATCGGGCCATCGTGTTGTACCCACATTTTCAAAAAAGCGTGGTGCCGGGCTGGCTTGACAAAGCGCTCAAGTGGCGGCACGGCGCAACGCCTTTTCTGGACAGCACCATCGTCTTGTCCCCGAATCCCGAATGGGTCAAAACCCTGCCGAACGGCAAATTGCCTGACCGCAAGGACTTCATGACTTACGACCGTGATTTGGCGGGACGAGTCAAGGTGTGGAACGCGGCGACCCAGGCCAGTCAACAATTGGCCGAAGAGTTCAGCCGTTGGTTGCACAAGCCCGACGCGTCTGTGGTTCAAGCTTTGTAAGGATCGCCCATGTCTGAAGCCTTTGTTGTCGGTCAAATGACCGTGAAAGATCCCGAAAAATGGCCCCAATACCGATCACAGGTCTTGGCCACCTTGCTGCCTTTTGGCGGAGAGCTCGTTTTTCGGGGTGAGCAGGCTCAATCGTTTTCGGGCGTGAACCCACACCCCGACATCGTGGTGATCCGTTTTCCTTCTTTGGAACAAGCCCAGGGCTGGCATGGCTCTGCGGCCTACCAAAAGTTGATTCCATTGCGCCAAGAAGCGGCCGATGTCGTTTTGACGTCTTATGCCACATAACCCTGATCAGCAAGTGGATAATAGAGGCATGTCGACCGCTCCTCTTTACCTCACAGCCGCCCTCTACAAATTCGTTAATTTGCCCGATTTCGAGGCCATCCAAGCGCCTTTACAAGCCTGTTGCGAGGCCAACGAAGTCAAAGGCACCTTGCTCTTGGCGCACGAAGGCATCAACGGCACGGTGGCCGGGCCTGAAGCGGGCATCCGTGCCGTGCTGGCTTTTCTAAGGGCCGATCCTCGTTTGGCCAGTCTGGTTCACAAAGAGTCCTGGAGTCCCAAACCGCCTTTCACGCGCATGAAGGTCAAGCTCAAAAAAGAGATCGTGACTTTGCGTGTGCCCGAGTTGGACCCAAACAAGACCGTGGGCCAGTATGTGAAGCCCGCCGACTGGAACGCATTGTTGGCCGATCCGGACGTGGTGGTGATCGATACACGCAATGACTACGAGGTGGCGATTGGCACCTTCAAAGGCGCGATCAATCCGAACCTCAAGAACTTTGTGCAACTGCCCGCATGGCTGGACGCGCAAGAAAACCTGCAAGGCGATGCCGCCAAAAAGACCAAAGTGGCGATGTTCTGCACAGGCGGCATCCGCTGCGAAAAATCCACCGCGCTCATGAAAATGCGCGGCTTTGACGAGGTGTATCACCTCGAGGGCGGCATCCTCAAGTACTTGGAAGAAATCCCGCCTGAACAAAGCACCTGGGAAGGCGAGTGTTTTGTGTTTGACGAGCGCGTGAGTGTGGGCCATGGTCTGGGTCTGGGCAGCCACGAGCTGTGCCGTTCATGCCGCTGGCCTTTGAGCGAGCAGGACAAACAGTCGCCGCACTACGTGTTGGGCGTGAGCTGTGACCATTGTCACGATCAGCGCACCCCCGAGCAAAAGGAAAAATTGGCCGAGCGCCAGCGCCAAGTGGAGCTCGCTGAGTCTCGGGGCGAGATCCATGTAGGGGCCAAGATGCCTCACCACGACGCGCCCTGAGACTGAATCGCCGATGAGCGACTTCATTCCTTTTGTGCAGGAGTTGCTGGAAGATTGGGCCCCTGTGTCGGCCCGCCGCATGTTTGGCGGTCATGGCCTGTACCACGAGGGGCTGATGTTCGCCATCGTGATGGACCAGCGGCTGTACCTTAAAACCGATGAAATCAACCGACCCGAATTCGAGGCGCTGGGCCTGTCGCCGTTCACTTACGCCATGAAGGGCAAGGACGTGGCGCTGTCGTATTGGGCTGCGCCAGATGCGATTTTTGATGCGCCAGAAGACGCCGTGCGCTGGGCCAAGTCATCCTGTGATGCGGCTTTGCGGGGTCATTTGGCCAAGGCGCAGGCCAGCGCAAGGTCCAAGGCCAAGTTGGCAGACAAAAAGGCAGCCCGATCCCCTCGGGCGTGAGCTCATGAAACTCACATGCTGGTCAGCAGCATGTCACGGTATTCGTCCGCCGAGGCGATGCGCGGGTTGGTCTTGTGGCAGTGGTCGGCCAGCGCCCCGGTGATGACGGCGTCAAACAGGCCCTCGGTCACGCCCATCGCACTCAAGCCCGTGGGGAGGCCCAGTCGGGCGCACATGTCGCGGATGGCGTCGGGGATGTCTGAGCCGCTTTGCAGACCCATGGCCTGGGCCATGCGGTTGAGGCGGTTTTCTTTTTGCACGCTTTCAGCCACGGCGTTGAACTTCACCACCGCGGGCAAAAACATGGCGTTCAAGGTGCCGTGGTGCAGGCGCGGGTTGACGCCGCCCAAGCTGTGGCTGAGCGAGTGCACGCAGCCCAGGCCTTTCTGGAAAGCCATGGCACCCTGCATGCTGGCGCTCATCATGTTCAGGCGTGCATCGCGGTCCTGACCGTTGACGGTGGCGCGTTCGATGTGGGCCCAGCCCCGGGCCAAACCGTCGAGCGCGATGCCGTCTGCGGGCGGGTTGAAGGGCGCCGCCATGAAGGTTTCCATGCAGTGTGCCACCGCGTCCATGCCCGTGGCAGCCGTCAGGATGGGCGGCAGGCCGAAGGTCAATTCGGGGTCGCAAATGGCGGCTTTGGGCACGATGAACCAGCTGTGAAAGCCCACTTTGCGGCCGTCGTCCAAAATCAAAATCGCGCCCCGGGCCACTTCGCTGCCCGTGCCGCTGGTGGTGGGTACAGCGATGATGGGGGCCACGCGGTCGGTGATTTTGAGCGAACCGCCCTCGATGGTGGCGTAGGTTTTGAGCGGGCCTTCGTGGCTCACGGCAATGGCCACGCCTTTGGCGCAGTCAATCGCCGAGCCGCCGCCCACTGCGATCAGGCCGTCGCAGCCATGCTGTTTGTACATGGCCGCCGCGGCGCGAACAGCGGACTCCGTGGGGTTGGAGGGGGTTTGGTCAAACACGGTGACGGGCAGGTCGGGGAGGGCGTCAAGCGCTTTTTGCAGCACGCCTGCGGCTTTGACACCGGCATCGGTCACGATCAGGGGCTTGCGGATGCCCACACGCTCACATTCGGCTTGTAACAGTTTCACAGCGCCAAAGTCGATCTGGATCTGGGTGACATAGTTGATGAAGGACATGAGAAAACTCCAATCAGGAGCCCGGGTTCGGAAGTGACAGAACAGCAGGGCAGGGCGTTGTACGATCAAAGCCCATTTTGATGCAGGAATGCGCTCGTGCAAGGCCTGGGCTGTCACCCTTGTTTGCCTGGCTGCTCCAACCTGCTTTCATCGACAAGGTCCTTCGCCTCCTTCCCCATGAGCAGCCACCACACCAACCCCCATGCCTTGCTGAACGACGCCACGCGCAGCCTGATCGAGCGGGTTCACCGCGCAGGCCGCCCGCCCATGGCCGCCATGACACCCGCACAAGCACGTGTTTTTTACGACATCGGCGGGCCGATGCTGGACCTGCAGCCAGCGCCCCAGGTAGATCGGGTGGAAGACATCAGCTTGCCAGCCCGCGATGGCCACACCATGCCAGCCCGGCTGTATGCCCCGCGAAGTGAGACCGATTTGCCGGTCTTGTTGTACATCCACGGCGGTGGTTTCTCGGTCGGGAGCCTGACGACCCACGACGTGTTGTGCCGCCAACTCTCGCGCCAGGGGCATTGCGCCGTGGTGTCGCTGGACTACCGGCTGGCGCCCGAACACCGCTTTCCAACGGCGGTGCACGACAGTTGGGACGCCTTAGACTGGCTGCACCAAAACGGCCAGACCCTGGGTCTGGACACCACACGCCTGGCCGTGGGCGGCGACAGCGCGGGCGGCACATTGGCCGCCGTGTGCGCCATCATGGCCCGTGATGCCGGTCTGCCCCTGCGCCTGCAGCTGCTGTTTTACCCCGGCTGCATCGCCCGGCAAGACACCCCTTCGCACCACACCTTTGCAGAAGGCTTCATGCTCGACAAAGCGACGGTGGACTGGTTTTTTGACAACTACATCGACCAAGCCGACCGCGATGACTGGCGTTTTGCCCCCACGAATGCAAGCGATCACGCTGGCTTGGCACCCGCCTGGATCGGTCTGGCCGAATGCGACCCGCTGGTGGACGAGGGCGTGCAATACGCCGATACCCTGCGCATGGCGGGTGTGGCGGTTGATCTGGAAATTTACAAAGGCGTGGTGCATGGCTTCATCACCATGGGCCGCGCCATCCCTGACGCCCTGCAAGCGCACGCCGATGCGGGCCGGGCCTTAAAACATGCTTTTGAAAGTTGAACCCATGAAACGCCAAGACTTCCGTTTTTCTCACCGGATGCGCGTGCGCTGGGTCGAAGTGGACATGCAAAAGATCGTGTTCAACGGTCACTACCTCATGTACTTTGACACCGCCGTGACCGATTACTGGCGCAACCTTGCCATGCCCTATGCGGAGACCATGCACCAGTTGGGCGGCGATTTGTTTGTCAAAATGGCCAGCGTCGAGTACCACGCCAGCGCCGAGATGGACGATTTTCTGGATGTCTGCATGCGCTGCGACCGCGTGGGCAATTCGTCCATGACGTTTGCGGGCGCGATTTTTCGGGGTGATGAACTGCTGATCACCAGCGAACTGTTCTATGTGTACGCCGACCCGGTGGCCAAAAAGAGCCAGCCCATTCCGGCCCCCTTGCGCGACATGCTCGAAGGCTTTGAGCGCGGTGAAGACATGGTGCAGGTGCATGTGGGTTCGTGGCACGACTTTCAAAAACAGGCCAGCCCGCTGCGCCACGAGGTGTTTGTACAAGAGCAAAAAGTGCCGATTGAAATGGAGTTGGACCACGAAGACGAGACCGCCTTGCACGCCGTGGCCCTGAACCGCATGGGCTTTTGCCTGGCCACGGGCCGCTTGATCCAACACGCGCCCGGCGTGGCCCGCATCGGTCGCATGGCCGTCAAAAAGCAGATGCGCGGCAGCGACCTGGGTCGCCGCGTGCTGCACGCCCTGATGGATGCCGCAGCCCACCGGGGCGATAAAGAAGTGATCTTGCACGCCCAATGCAGCGCCGAGGGGTTTTACAAACGTTCAGGCTTTACCCCGCATGGGGCGATTTTTGAGGATGCGGGGATTGCGCACATCGAGATGGTGCGCCAACTTTGAGCCTGCTGAAGCGACGCTTTAAGGCGCTCAGATGTCTGCCAGCAGCGGATAGGGCAGGGGCAAAAGAGCCAAGGCCTCGCCTTCTGAACCACCCACTCGCCAGCCGGTTTGCAGGCTCTCGGTGGTGCCGCTGACCAGCGCGTAAAAACCCTGACCATCTGGACGCGCGACACACAGCACCACGGTGGCGCAGGGTTGATCGGGGTCGGCGGGTGTGAAGATGTCTTGCCCTGCAGACAAGGCCACTGGGCTGTGCACAAGGGCTGTGCG
>JAKFXJ010000071.1 GCA_021731425.1 Limnohabitans sp.
ACAGGGCGCGCACGGCATCGCGGATGTCTTGGTATTGGTCGGGTGAGGTGTGCATGGTTTTTGTGTCGGTGAAAAGTTTCAGGCCAGCGTGGCTTGCGCTTGCATGGTGAGCCAGCCTTCGTGGTCACAAGCCCACAACTCAACAGTTTTGCCGTCAGCAGACGGGCGGCCGTTCAAGCGGAAAGGGTGCAGGTCAAAGGTGGGGCGCACGGCGCGGAACTGGAAGGAGGCTAAGCGGCCCTCAGGCACTTGCCTGCGCACCAGGTCCACCAGCAAAGTCGCGATCAGCGGGCCGTGCACGATGAGGCCGGGGTAGCCTTCTTCTTGCGTCACGTAGCTGCGGTCGTAGTGGATGCGGTGGCCGTTGAAGGTGAGCGCCGAATAGCGAAACAACGACACCGGGTCGGGCACAAACTCGCGTTGCCAGGACGCGCCGGTCTCGGCCGCGGTGGGTGGCACTTCTGGCGCACCAGGGACGGCGGCTGCGCGGTAAACGATGTCGTGGGTTTCCGTCAGGCACAGGCCTTGGGCGTTGCTGAAGGCGTGCTCGACTTCGACAAACAGCAGGTCGCCCGTGCGGCCCGATTTGTGTTTGACCGAGGCGATGCGCGAATGCTTTTGCGCGGCGTCGCCCACACGCAGCGGGTTGTCGACCTGCCAATGCAAGCGTCCCCCGGCCCACATGCGGCGCGGCAGCGACACGGGTGGCAAAAAGCCCCCGCGCAAGGGGTGACCGTCGGGCCCGATCTGGCTTTGTGGGGCCTGCGGTAAAAAGTAGAGCCAGTGCCACAGCGGTGGCACGTCACTGCCCGCGGCTTGGCGGGCGTCATCGCGGTCCAGCAAGGCACTTTGGCCACGCAGCGGGGCGGCCACGATCTCGTCAGCGAGTGTTTCGCTGCGGCCTTCCCAGCTGCGCAGGTGCGCAACCTGATCGGCGTCTAAGGTGGTGGGGGTATTCATAAGTTCGATCTTCGCCGAGTCGGGGCCAAGGGGCCGTCTGTGTTTTTGAAAGTCCGCCTTTGTCAATCCAAAAGGGCGTTCAGGCGCTGCCGGTTTGTGCGGCGCTCCACTGCTCAAGCAGCTCGCGCTTGAGCACCTTGCCACTCAGGGTCATGGGCATCTCGGGCACCAGCACCAGCGCCGAAGGCCGTTTGTAAGGCGACAGATGTTCGTGGGCATGGGCTTTCATGGCCTGCAGGTCCAACTGCACGCCAGGCTTGGCTTCGATGAAGGCCAAAATGTCCTCGTTGCCATCGGCCGCTTTGCGACCGATCACCGCCGCTTTTTGCACACCGGGCCAGGCCAGGAACACGGCCTCGACCTCGCCGGGGTAGACGTTGAAGCCCGAGCGGATGATCATCTCTTTGAGTCGACCCACCACCTGCAAAGCACCGTCAACATCTTGTCGGCCCAGGTCGCCGCTGGCGTACCAGCCACCAGTCTTGATCACCTGAGCCGTGATCTCGGGGTCACGGAAATAACCGGGCATCAGGCCCACGCCGCGCATCCAAATCTCGCCCGTCTCGCCAGCAGGCAGGTCTTGCCCATTGGGGCCCACGATGCGCAGCTCGGCCCCTTCGACCAGGTAACCCGCGCTGGTGTCGTTGCGCTGTTCGTTCAGGCGGCACAGCGTCAAAGCGCCTGCGTATTCCGACAGGCCATAACCGTGGTGCAGGGGTTTGCCAAAACACGCCTCGATGGCCTGCTTGACGCTCAGGTCCAGCGGCGCAGCGCCTGTGTAAACGTAGCGCAAATCCGGCGCGAGCGGCTGCGCAATGCCTTGGCCATCCAGCCAGCCCAGCAAGCGGGTGAACATGGCGGGCGGGCCTTGCAGCTGCGTGAGGCCATGGTGGGCCAAGGCATCAAACACATCGGCCGGATCGAACTGGCTGCGCATGAGCAGGCCCGAGCCAGCATGCAAGGAAGCCATGAGCACCGTGCCCAGACCAAAGATGTGTGTCATGGGCAAATAAGCGTAGGACCGGTCCGAGGCCCCAAGCTGGCGCGACTGCGCCGACACCCGCGCAAACTGCAGCAAGCCAGCGTGTGTGAGCATCACGCCCTTGGGCTGGCCGGTGGTGCCCGAGGTGAAAATGATCGCGGCCACCTGCTCGGCCAGCTCACCCGTTTGAGCGGTGGCCTGTGGCCTGATAGGTGTGCGCTGCAAGCCGGGCAGCACGCTGGCCTGGGTGCCGTGCTGCGCCGCGTGTTGGCGTGCCGCCTCGGACACACCCACGGTGAAATACAGCACACGGGCATCGGCCTTGTTGGCAAAGGCCGCCACTTCGGTTGCCGTCATGCGGGCATTAACGCCGCAGGCCCAGGCCCCCACACGGCTGCAGGCCAGCACCAGGGCCACATGCTCGGGACAGTTTTCTGCGGCCACCATCACCCGGTCGCCCACACGCACACCCGCTTGGCGCAGCTCGGCTTCGAGCAGGTCAACCTGCTGGGCCATCTGGGCCAGCGTCATCACCCCTTGCGACAAATACAAAAAGGGGTGCTCAGGGGCCTGTGCGACGCGTTCATCAAACAGCTGATGAATGCGCGTGTGCGGTGAGTTCAATTGCAAAGCCATGTTTTATTCGAAGGTCATGCCTTTGGTGACCTCAGCCCACAGCGCGTGTTCCCGGCGCATGCGGTCAGCGAGGTCGGCGGGTTTGGCGTTCCAAATCACATAGCCTTGGTCCACCCAGCGCTTGTTCAGCTCGGGGTCTTGCAAGGCACGGGCTGTGGCGGCGGTGATCTTCTGGCTGAGTTCGGCACTCATGCCCAGCGGGCCATACAGGCCGTACCAGCCACCCACGTCGTAATCACGGATGCCCAACTCGGTCATGCTGGGCAGCTGCGGCAGGGCCGGGTTGCGCTCTTTGGACGTCACCGCCAAAGGCCGCACCTTGCCACCATCGATGTGGGCCTTGGCCCCACCCACGATGTCGAACATCATCTGAATTTGCCCGCCCATCACGTCGGTCATGGCCGGGGCATTGCCCTTGTAGGGGACATGGGTCATGTTGATGCCCGCACGGCGCGCAAACAGCTCACCGCTCAGGTGGTTCGAAGCGCCCATGCCCGCCGAGCCGTAGGCCAGTTTGCCCGGATTGGCTTTGCCAAAAGCCACCAACTCGGGCAAGGTTTTGAAGGGCTGGTTCTGGTTGATGACCAGCACGTTGGCGTAGCTCAGGATGGTGGCCAGCGGCGTCATGTCCTTGAGCGGATCAAAAGCCATGGCCTTGAGCACATGGGGGCTGATGGTCATGGTGGGGCTGGCGGCATAGAAAATTTCCAGCGAGTTGGGTGCCGACTTGACCACGGTGTTGCCTGCCACTGCACCGCCCGCGCCGGGCCGGTTTTCCACGATCACGGGCTGGCCCAGTTCGCGGCTAAGCACGGGCGCAAACACACGCGCCGATGAGTCCACGGGTCCGCCTGGGGCATAACCCACGATGAGTTTGACGGTGTTGCTGCCTGTGGACTGGGCCCACAGGGGCAGGGCAGTTGCTGTGCAAGCCGCCCCCAAAAGGGCCATCAGTAAACGGCGCTGGGTGGATGAGGTTTTGGTCATGGTTTGTCTCCTAGGGTTGTCATCGGTTTTTACTTCGGGGAATCGGTGGGGCCGCCGCTCAAGGGGGAAGGGCCCAGTTCTGCGCACGCGCCAAGGCGGCGCGGCAGTCGGCCACCATGCGCTCGATCAGGTCGGCGCAAAGGGGGATGTCGTCGATCAGGCCAATCACCTGACCGGCCGCGACCACGCCGCCATCGACATCGCCCGACTGCAGGGCCTGGTTGCCACGCTGGCCAGCGACCAGGTGGCGGATGTCTTCAAAGCTGCAACCGCCTTCGCGGTTTTCGGTGGCGACCACTTCTTGCGACACCGCGTTGCTCCAAGCCCGCGTGGTGTTGCGCATGGTGCGGAACATCAGTTTTGTGTCGCGCTCGGTGGCGCCCACCAGCGCTTGCTTGATGTTGTGGTGCACCGGCGCTTCTTGTGTGACCAAAAAGCGCGTGCCCATGTTCACGCCTTCGGCACCCAGCGCCATGGCCGCGGCCATGCCACGCCCGTCGGCAATGCCGCCCGAGGCAATGACCGGCACGCGCAGGGCCTGACACGCCAAGGGGATCAACACCAAACCGGGCACATCGTCCTCGCCGGGGTGTCCCGCGCATTCAAAACCATCGATGCTGATCATGTCCACCCCATTGCGCTCGGCGCTCAGGGCGTGGCGCACCGAGGTGCATTTGTGCACGATGGTGATGCCCGCGTCCTTCATGCGGCCAATGAAATCTTTGGGGCTGTTGCCCGCCGTCTCCACGATCTTCACACCGCTGTTGATGATGGCCTGCAGGTACTCGGCGTACGGTGGCGGGTTGATCGAAGGCAAGATGGTGAGGTTCACACCAAAGGGCTGATCGGTCAGCGTGCGGGTGCGGGCGATCTCGTGCGCCAGGGCTTGCGGCGTGGGCTGGGTGAGCGCCGTGAGCACGCCCAGACCCCCCGCGTTGGACACAGCCGAAACCAACTCGGCCTTGCCCACCCACTGCATGCCGCCTTGGATGATGGGGTAGCGGATGCCCAGGGCTTCGGTGACGCGGGTTTTCATGGTCTTGTGCCCAACTCAAGCGCGTGCTTCACGCACCATGTTGCGGCCGATGATGATTTGCTGGATCTGCGTGGTGCCCTCGTACAGGCGGAACAAGCGCACATCGCGGTAAAAGCGCTCGATGCCGTATTCGGCCAAGTAACCGGCGCCACCCAAAATTTGCACCGCCCGATCGGCCACACGGCCACACATCTCGGACGCGAACATCTTGCAGCACGAGGCTTCGGTGGACACGCTGCGGCCTTCGTCGCGCTTGCGGGCGGCGTCGATCACCATGCACTCGGCCGCGTACAGCTCGGCCTTGCTGTCGGCCAGCATGGCCTGGACCAGCTGGAACTCGGCGATCGGCTGGCCGAACTGCTTGCGGTCGATGGCGTAACGCAGCGCGTCGTCCAGGATGCGCTGGGCCACGCCCACACACACGGCGGCCAAGTGGATGCGGCCTTTTTCGAGCACCTTCATCGCGGTTTTGAAACCCTGGCCTTCTTGGCCACCGATCAGGTTGGCGGCGGGCACACGCACATTCTCAAAAATCACGTCGCAGGTGTGGGCGCCCTTTTGGCCCATCTTCTGATCGTTTTTGCCCAAGCTGATGCCCGGTGTTTTGGCGTCCACGATGAAGGCCGACACCCCACCCGCACCTTTGTCGGCCGGGTTGGTGCGCGCCATGAGCGTGAAGATTTTGGAATGCGGCGCGTTGGTGATGTAGCGCTTGGTGCCGTTCACGACGTAATGGTCACCGTCCCTGATGGCGGTGGTGCGCAGCGATGCGGCGTCCGAGCCCGCATCGGGTTCGGTCAATGCAAAAGAAGACGACAACTCGCCCGTGGCCAGCTTGGGCAGGTAATAGGCTTTTTGTTCTTCGGTGCCGTCCATCAAAATGCCCTGCTAGCCGATGCCCACCGTGGTGCCGATCACCGAGCGGAAAGCGGGCGAAGTCTTGCACAGCTCAAACAACAGACGTGCCTCCTCTTCCATCGTCAGCTCCAAGCCGCCATACGACTCGGGGATGGTCAGACCAAACAGGCCCATATCGCGCATCTCTTGCACGATGGCTTCCGGGATCTCGTCGGTCTGGGCCACTTCGTTCTCGGCGGGCACCAGACGCTCACGCACAAAACGGCGCACAGAGTCGAGCAGGGCTTCGAAGGTTTCGGGGTCACGGATCATGGTGAAGTCGTGTAGTTTTTACAAGGTTTCAAAAGTGCCGAGGATGGCCGTGGACTGGCTAGACAGCGTGCCGCCGTTGCCGTGGGCCAGCGCAGTTTGGGCACCCGCCACTTGACGCTCACCGCCTTCACCGCGCAACTGGCGCACGGCTTCAATCACGGTGAAGATGCCGTACATGCCCGGGTGCGTGCACGACAGACCGCCGCCGTTGGTATTGACCGCCAAACGGCCACCGGGCGCGATCGCGCCGCCTTCAACAAATGCGCCGCCTTCGCCTTTTTTGCAAAAGCCCAGGTCTTCAAGGAAGAGCAAGGTGTTGATGGTGAAAGCGTCGTACAGCTGCACCACGTTCATGTCGGCAGGCGTGAGGCCCGCCATGGCAAAGGCTTCGCGCCCCGACTGGCTGGCCGATGTGACGGTGAGGTCGTGCATGGACGAGACCTGGCGGTTCCAGTTGGCGGTGGCATTGCCCAACACGTAAACAGGCTTCTTCGGCAGCTCACGCGCACGGTCGGCACGCACCAGCACAAAAGCGCCGCCGCCGTCGGTGACCAAGCAGCAGTCGCGCACCGACAAGGGGTCGGACACCATGCGGGCCTTGAGCACCTCGTCAATCGACAGCGGATCGCGCATGAAGGCTTCGGGGTTGCGCTGCGCCCAGGCGCGTGCGGCCACCGCCACTTCGGCCAGCTGGCGGCGGGTGGTGCCGTATTGGTGCATGTGCCGTTGCGTGGCCAATGCATAGGCGCTGAGCGGCTGCATCGGGGCATAGGGGGTTTCGTAGGGCTGCGGGTCCATCACGCGGCGGGCCTGGGCGATCTCGGCGCGGCCAAAAGTGGACGTGCGCTGCGTGCTGCCGTAACACACCAGCACCGCGTTGCACTGGCCCGACTGCAAAGCCATCATGGCAGGCAAGAGGTGCGCCACAAAGCTGGAGCCGCCGAGCATGGTGCCGTTGATGTAGCGGGGGTTGATGCCCAAATACTCGGTGACCGGCATCGGCCACATGGTGGACAGCACACTCGCGGTGCACAGGCCGTCGATGTCGCTCATCTTGAGTCCTGCATCGGCCACGGCGGCGTGCGCGGCGCGGGCCAGCACTTCCATCTCGGTAAAACCCGTGGCTTCGCCACAGCCAAAGGTGGCCACGCCCGCAATGGCCGCGCTGCCGCGCAAAGCTTTCAGGCCAGACGATGTGTGCACCGCCGCCGATGCAGCCGGGCCACGGGGCACGGGCTTAACCGACGTGGCCTCGGTGCTGACCGGGTCAAACACCACCACGCCTTGGCCCTTGTCGACCACCACGCGGGCCTGCACCCGCTGGCCTATCTGCACGGCGTCGACAGGGGCTATTTCAACCCGGCTCATCAAGCGCACACCTTCGTCCAGGTCGATCAGGCAGACGTTGTAGTCGCCACCCGCGTCGGGCTTGCGGCGCACGGTGGTGACCGAATACACCGTGCCCAGGCCCGAGGGGGGCACCAGCGCGAGGTCATTACTGCCGCAGTGCGGGCAGACCTCACGCGGAAAGTAAATGTGCTGGCTGCAATCACCACATTGCTGGATCAGGAAGCGGCCTTCGGCCAAGGCGGCTTGGTGCTGCGCGAACACGCCGGAATGGTTGTTTTCTGAAGCCATGGTCATCGCCTCAGATCGGGTCCCAGCTGAACACATCGCCCGAACGCTCCAAGTCAAAGAAGCTCGACTTGAGCGCGGGCATGGCCTGGTCGAGCACGCTCTGCGGCGTCCAGCCTTCGCTGCGGTGCACCGAGCGGATGGGGCGCGGCTGGCTCATCAAAAAGATTTCGTTGTTGCGCACGGCAAAGACCTGGCCATTCACATGGGCCGAGGCGTCGCTGGCCAAGGCCACGGCCATGGGCGCGATCTTGGCGGGCGTCATCTGCTTGATGCGCTCGACGCGGGCTTGCTCTTCGGGCGTCTCGGTGGGGATCGAGCCGATCATGCGGCTCCAGGCAAAAGGCGAAATGCAGTTGGAGCGCACGTTGAACTTTTGCATGTCCAGCGCAATCGACTTGGACAGCGCGGTCACGCCCAGCTTGGCCGCCGAGTAGTTGGCCTGGCCAAAGTTGCCCACCAGCCCCGAGGTCGAGGTCATGTGGATGTAATTGCCGCTTTCCTGCTCCTTGAAGTGCGGGGCGGCGGCGCGGCTGACATAAAACGCGCCATACAAATGCACCTTGAGCACCGCGTCCCATTCGTCCATGCTCATCTTGTGGAAGAAGCGGTCGCGCAAGATGCCTGCGTTGTTGACCACCACGTCGATGCGGCCAAAGCTGTCAATGGCCGTTTGGATGATGCGGGCCGCGCCTGCGGCGTCCGACACGCTGTCGGTGTTGGCCGCAGCCTGGCCGCCCATGGCTTGGATTTCGTCCACCACTTTTTGTGCCGGACCTGCGTCTTGGCCTTCGCCCGAGACGGATGCGCCAATGTCGTTGACCACCACCTTGGCGCCTTCGCGGGCCATGGCCAGCGCGATGTCGCGGCCAATGCCGCCACCTGCGCCGGTGACCACCACCACCTTGTCCTGAACCAATCCTGTACTGCTCATGCCTTCACTCCTTCGGGTCATGGGTTCGTGGCTGGACTGGATACCGCCCGCGACACCATGGGTTGATGTATCTTGTGCCGTGCCCCCGTTCTCATCAATCTGCGATTGCTGAACCGGGCCTTTTGAATGGCTTAACCCCGGGATTCCCCTTGGTTCAAGGCCGCTTGTCTTGGGCTGGCCAGGCAAACAAGGGCGGCTGCTTGGTCAGAAAGCGGTTAACGGCTTCGCGGTGCTCGGCGGTGCCTGCGGCCAAAGACTGGGCTTGCGCTTCGGAGCTCAGCATGTCCTGCAGGCCACCGCCCAAAGCGTTGTTCAGACTGCGCTTGATGAGCGCCACCGCCGCGGGAGACGCGCCCACAAAGCTGCGGGCCATGGCCTGCGCCCGAGGCAACAGCTGTTCCGGCTCGTGCAGCTCCATCACGATGCCCAGCCGCAAGGCCTCTTGCGCGTCAATGTCGCGGGCCGAGAGCATGATTTCTTTGGCACGCTGCACACCCACCACACGCGGCAAGGTGTAGAGCGCGCCCACATCGGGCACCAGGCCGACCTTGAGGAAAGACATGTTGAACCAGGCACGGGGCGTGGCCAACACAAAGTCGGCCGACAAAGCCAGGCTGAAGCCCGCACCTGCGGCCGCGCCATCGACCGCCGCAATGACCGGGCGATCGAGCGTGAGCAAGACCTGCAACCACGCATGCATGGTCTGCATGCGCTGGAGCCAGCCGCCGTTGTCCAGATTGGCCGACGCGATGTTTTTCAGGTTGCCGCCCGAGCAAAAGTGCCCGCCCGCGCCGGTCAGGATCACGGCGCGGATGGATTGGTCTTGCTGGATGTGGTGCAAAGCCGCCGCCAGTTCTTCGCGCATGGCGGGCTCGAGCGCATTGCGCTTGGTCGGGCTGTTGAAGGTCAGGGTGGCAACCTGTTCGGTCACCTCGAATTGGAGCAAGGATGTGTGGGTCATGTTCAGGTCAGTGCAATCACGGCTTCTCCAGCCAATTTGATCTGGCCTTCGGCGTTGGTTGTGGTCAGCGACAAGCGCACACGGCGCTCGCCATCCACTTCAAACTTTTCGATCACTTGGCCCGTGCAGGTGATCTTCTCGTGCACCTGGGTCATGGCGGCAAAACGCACGCTGTAGTCGCGAATGGCGGTTTGCGGCACCCAGTTGGTGAGCAAGCGGGCGAGCCAGCCCATGGACAACATGCCGTGCGCAATCACGTCGGGCAAGCCCGCAATGGCAGCAAAGTCGGTGTCGACGTGGGTCGGGTTGTGGTCGCCCGATGCGCCGCAGTACAGCGCCAGCGTGAGGCGCGAAACGGGCGGCAACTCTAGGGGCTGAATGGCGTCGCCCACTTGAAGGGCATCAAAGGAGGGGAGTGTCATGGGGTGTTCCTTATGCGCTGGGGCCGTGGCGCAAAACGGTCACGGCACGCAAGTCAGCCACATGCTCGCCGCGCTGGTTGCTGACGCGGGTTTTGCGGACAACGAATTCGAGTGCGCCACCTTTTTTGTCGTAGATGTCATCGATGCGCTGCTCAAAACGCAGCACATCGCCCGCATAAGCCATGCGGTGAAAAGTGAAGCCCTGCTCGCCATGCAGCAGCTTGCGGTAGTCCATGCCCAGCAGGTTGCGGATGGCCGCCGGGTCGGGCGACTCCATCTCGAGGCAGAACAAAAACGTGGGGGGCACGGGCAAGGCCGGGTGGCCAGCCGCGCGTGCTGCGGCTTCGTCGGTGTAGACCGGGTCGGTCTGGCCCGTGGCCTTGGCAAAAAAGCGCAAGCGGCCTTTTTCGACCAAGACCTCGAACGCGGGCATGGTGTGGCCGATGTATTGGCGGTCGATCATGGTTCACCTCCGAAATGGCTGTCGGGTGAAGCCGGGCCGATGGCCCAGCTCTAATGTCATCCTAAGCCACCCTCTCTTGGCATGGTGGCTGCAACTGTCACCAAGGTTTGAGGCCTCGCCAACAGCCCGAGAAAAACACCACCCACTGGCCAGAACAAATCTCCTCCCCGATAATCGAAGGTTTTCAAGCATTTGCAGCAAAGTACAACCCATGAGCACCTTCCAAACCACCGGCGCACGCGCCACAGGCCTGGCCACCATCGCCGCTGACGGCACCGTGCTGGACACCTGGTTCCCCGCCCCCGAACTGGCCGCCGATGTGGCCGCCAGCGGCAGCACCCGCCTGACCCAGGCCGAAGCCGTGGCCGCCTTGGGCGCTGACGTGGCCCAGGCCCTGGTTGCCTGCAGCGTGCGCAACGCCACCGTGGTCGCCGTGCGCACCGAGATCAAAAGCCTGGCCGACGCGCCCGCCGACACCCACGACGCCTACCTGCGTCTGCACCTGCTGAGCCACCGCCTGGTGTTGCCGCACGGCGCCAACGTGACCGGCATCTTTGGCCTGTTGCCCAACGTGGCTTGGACCAACTTTGGCCCCTGCGCCCTGGCCGATGTGCCTGCCGCCCGCCTCAAAGCCCGTGGCACTGGCCGCGTGCTCGAGATCAAGGGCTTGGACAAATTCCCACAAATGACCGACTACGTGATCCCGTCCGGCGTGCGCATTGCCAATGCCGACCGCGTGCGCCTGGGTGCGCACCTGGCCAGCGGCACCACCGTCATGCACGAAGGCTTTTGCAACTTCAATGCGGGCACACTGGGCGCCAGCATGGTCGAAGGCCGCATCAGCGCAGGCGTGGTGGTCGAT
>JAKFXJ010000005.1 GCA_021731425.1 Limnohabitans sp.
GGCCTGGGTGACTTCTTTGTCCTTGATGGCCACCATGCCACTGGAGTTGATGCCTCGGATGTGGCTGCCCGTGATGCCCACGTTCACACGGGTGATCTTGCAATCGGCCATCAGCTCGGCTTCTTTCAGCGCCTGCTGGATGCTTTGCACGGTGGCGTCGATGTTGACCACCACACCACGCTTGAGCCCGTTGCCTGGCGCAATGCCCAGCCCGGCAATCTTGAGCTGACCGTCGGGCATCACCTCGGCCACCACAGCCATGACCTTGGACGTTCCGATGTCCAGGCCCACCACCAGATCTTTGTACTCTTTTGCCATTTCAACCACCGTTTCCGTTTAATTCGTCTGCCTTGATCGCTCAAGGCTTTTTCTTGTTGTCTGCGTCCACCGTGCTCACGCCGTGCAAGCGCAAGGCATAACCGTCCTTGTGGCGCAAATCCGCTCCTGCCAAAGCCGATGCACCTCGTCCATAACGGGATGTCACCTGCTTCAACGTTGTCAAAAACACATCCAAACGTGCCAATATTTCAGCGCGGCTGCCGCGGCCCAGTTCGATCTGAGCACCGTGTTGGGTTTGCACCCGCCAGCTGCCGCGAGGGGTCAACTCCAGCAATTCAATGGCCATGTCCAGCGCTTGAAAACGCGGGTTCAAGGCCAGGTACATCCCAGCCACCGCTTGCGACTCGGCCACAGGCCCCTTCATGCGGGGCAGGCGCTCTGCATCGGCATCGTCCAAACTGGCCTCAAACACTTGGCCTTGTTCGTTGATCATGGTCCCGGCGTCTTCGGCGCCCCACATTGCCATGGGTTTGTGCTCCAACAAGACAGCCCGCAAACGGTTGGGGAAATCCCGGTGCACCACCGCGACGCGCACCCAAGGCACCGACTCAAAGGTCTGCCGCGCTTGGGCCAGATCGATGGTGAAGAAATTACCCTCCAACTTGGGCAAAACATGCGTGCGGAAAGCAAATGCGTTGTTGCGTTGGACCTCGCCTTGCACCGTGATCGTCTGCAGGGCAAAGCCCGGATGACGGATCAACCACCATGCCCCGCTGCCCAAGGCCAGCAACACAAACACCAGCACCAGCAAAGCGGTGGCCATGTTCATGAGCCGGACATCGGTGGGCAAGGGCATGGCTTTTTTCACGCAGCAGCTCCCGCGTAGTCCAATTGGGCCGAGGCCAGCAAATGGCAGCACAGCGCCTCATACGACATGCCTTCGGCTGCAGCCGACATGGGCACCAGCGAATGCCCGGTCATGCCGGGGGAGGTGTTGATCTCCAGCAAATAAGGCTGGCGGGTTGTGCCATCGATCATTACGTCGATGCGGCCCCAACCCCTGCAACCCATTGTCTGGTAAGCACGGCGCACCAAAGCCTGAATGTCTGCCTCCTCCTGAGCAGGCAAACCGCAGGGCACCAGGTACTGTGTGTCGTCGGTGAAGTATTTGTTTTGGTAGTCGTAATTGCCTTCGGGGGCCACGATGCGGATCACGGGCAAGGCGCGGGCTTCGTCGCCTGCGCCCAGCACCGGGCAGGTGACTTCGTCACCCACAATGCACTGCTCGCACAGGATGTCGTGGTCACAAGCGGCCGCGGCGCGCAATGCGGCGTGCACGTCTTCGGCCCGCACCACCTTGCTCACACCAATAGAGGAGCCTTCGCGTGCAGGCTTGACGATCAGGGGCAAGCCCAGCGCCTGGATGAGATCGTCAGCCGACAAGCTGTCGATTTGTGCAGGTTTCACCAGCACTTGGCGCGGCACCGGCAAACCCTCGGCCTGCCAGACGCGTTTGGTCATGACCTTGTCCATGGCGATGCTCGATGCCATCACACCCGATCCGGTGTACGGAATGCCCATCAACTCCAGGGCACCTTGCACCGTGCCGTCTTCGCCAAAGCGGCCGTGCAAAGCAATGAAGCAGCGCTGGAATCCATCTTTTTGAAGTTCGCTCAGATGGCGCTCAGCCGGATCAAAGGCGTGGGCATCCACACCCGCGGCCAACAAGGCTTGGAGCACACCACGGCCCGACATGAGGGAGACCTCGCGCTCGGCCGAGCGCCCCCCCATCAACACAGCGACTTTGCCCATCTGGGCCATGGAAGTGTTGGGCGTCATGCGCTCACCTCTTGGGCCTTGGCGGCCAAGGCCACCACCTGCGCTGGGGTGCCACCAATGGAGCCTGCGCCCATACAAATGAGCACGTCACCATCACGCGCATTGCTCATCACGGCTTGGGGCATGTCGGCAATCTGATCCACAAACACGGGCTCGACCTTGCCCGCCACGCGCAGGGCGCGGGCCAATGAACGTCCGTCTGCGGCCACGATGGGCGCTTCGCCTGCGGCGTAGACCTCGGACAACAAGACGCTGTCGCAACCTTGGCCTATGACTTTGACAAAGTCTTCAAAACAATCACGGGTGCGGCTGTAGCGGTGCGGCTGGAACGCCAACACCAGGCGGCGGCCCGGGAATGCACCACGGGCTGCGGCCAGCGTGGCCGCCATCTCGACCGGGTGGTGACCGTAATCGTCGATGACGGTGAAGCGGCCTTGGCCATCGGCCGTGGCCACATCGCCATAACGCTGAAAGCGTCGGCCCACGCCCTTGAACTGGGCCAGTGCGCGTTGCACAGCGGCATCATCCACACCCAACTCTACAGCCACCGAAATGGCCGCCAAAGCGTTCAGCACGTTGTGAACACCTGGCAAATTCAACACGATGGGCATGTCGGGCAGTGTCACCCCATTGCGCCTTTGCACCGTGAAATGCATCTGCCCGTTTTGGGCCTGCACGTCCACCGCACGCACCTGGGCTCCTTCGTTCAAACCATAGGTGGTCACAGGGCGGGCGATATCGTCCACGATGGACTGCACACCGGGGTCGTCCGAACAGACAATGGCCGTGCCGTAAAAAGGCATGCGGTGCAAGAACTCCACAAACGCGGCTTTGAGCTTGGCCAGGTCATGGCCATAGGTTTCCATGTGGTCGGCGTCGATGTTGGTCACCACCGCTATCACGGGCAAGAGGTTCAAAAACGAAGCATCCGACTCGTCGGCTTCCACCACGATGTAGTCGCCTGTGCCCAGCTTGGCATTGGCGCCTGCGCTGTTCAGGCGGCCACCAATCACAAAGGTGGGGTCCAGTCCAGCTTCGGCCAAAACACTGGCCACCAAGCTGGTCGTGGTGGTTTTCCCGTGTGTGCCCGCAATGGCCACGCCCTGCTTCATGCGCATGAGCTCGGCCAGCATCACAGCCCGCGGCACAATGGGGATGTGACGCGCCCGAGCGGCCAACACCTCGGGGTTGTCGGCTTTGACGGCGGTTGATGTCACCACGGCATCGGCGTCTTGGACGTTGTCCGCGCTGTGGCCCACATGGGTGGCGATGCCCAAAGCCGCCAAGCGTTGCAGCGTGGCGCTGTCGGACAAATCGGAGCCGGAGATCTGGTACCCCAGATTGAGCAAGACTTCGGCAATGCCGCTCATGCCCGAGCCGCCCACACCGATGAAATGAATTTTTCGGATGGCGTGTTTCATGCCGCCAACTCCTCACAAGCCATCACAACCTCCCTGGTCGCATTTGTTTTTTTCTGTTCGTAGGCTTTTTGTGCCACGTTTTGCAATGTGTCGCGGCTCAAGGCCGTCAGGCGCTCGGCCAAATTTTTTGCCGTCAACTCGGCCTGCGGCACCAGCCAGCCGCCACCCGAGGCCACCAAGAACTGCGCATTGGTGGTCTGGTGGTCGTCAACCGCAAATGGGAAGGGCACGAACACGGCGGCCACACCCACCGCGGCCAACTCGGTCACGGTGCTGGCGCCAGCGCGGCAGATGACCAGATCGGCTTGCGCAAAGGCGCTGGCCGTGTCGTCGATGAACGGGGTCAGTTCGGCTTGCACGCCTGCAGCTTCGTAGTTGGCCCGCAGCGCGTCAATTTGTTTGGCGCCGCTTTGGTGAATCACAGTTGGGCGCGTGGCTTGCGGCATCAAGGCCAGGGCCTGCGGCACGATGTCGTTCAAGGCCTTGGCCCCCAAGCTGCCGCCCACCACCAGCACCCGCAAGGGGCCGCTGCGCCCGGCAAAGCGTTCAGCGGGTGCCGCCTGTTGCGTGAAAGCTTGGCGCAAGGGGTTGCCCACCCATTGGCCGGTTTTGAATACGCCGGGGAAGGCGGTGAAAACACGGTCGGCCAATTGCGCCAGCACCTTATTGGCCAAGCCCGCCACCGAGTTTTGTTCGTGCAGCACCAAGGGCTTGCCCCACAGGCTGGCCATCATGCCGCCCGGGAAGGTGATGTAGCCGCCCAGGCCCAACACCACATCGGGCTTGACCCGGCGCACCACCTGCAGGCTTTGCCAGAAAGCACGCAGCAGCTTGAGTGGCAAGAAGGCCAGTGTGGCCAGACCCTTGCCGCGCACACCACCAAAGGCCACCGCTTCAAAGGTGAAACCCCGCGGCGGCACCAGCTGGCTTTCCATGCTGTCGGGTGCGCCCAACCAGTGCACGCGCCAACCCTGCTCACGCAAGGCCTCGGCCACAGCCAGGCCCGGGAAGATGTGCCCCCCGGTACCACCCGCCATGACCAGTGCGCATTTTTGCGTCATGCCCGGCCTCCGCGCATCATTTGTTTGTTTTCGGCGTCGATGCGCAGCACGATGGCAATGGCCACCAAATTCATCATGATGGCCGAGCCGCCGTAACTCATCAGCGGCAAAGTCAAGCCTTTGGTGGGCAAGGCACCCAGGTTCACACCCATGTTGATGAAGGCCTGAAAGCCGATCCAAATGCCCACGCCTTGTGCGACCAGGCCGGAAAACACTTTTTCCAGCGCAATCGACTGACGGCCGATCACCATGATGCGGCGGCTGAGCCACAAGAACAGACCAATCACCAAGGTCACACCCACCAAGCCAAACTCTTCACCAATCACGGCCAACAAAAAGTCGGTGTGCGCTTCGGGCAACCAATGCAGTTTTTCCACACTGCCGCCCAGGCCCACGCCCCAGACCTCGCCGCGGCCAATCGCTATCAAGGAGTGCGTCAACTGGTAGCCCTTGCCCAGCGCATGCTCGGCACTGAAAGGATCGAGGTAGGCAAAGATTCGCTCCCGGCGCCAAGGCGACTCGGCGATCATGATCACGAAAGCCAACACCAGAATGCCCAAAATCAGGAAGAACATTCGGGCGTTCACCCCACCCAAGAACAAGATGCCCATGGCGATGGTGGCGATCACCATGAAGGCGCCCATGTCGGGCTCGGCCAGCAAGAACACACCCGCCAGGCCCACCGCAGCGCCCATGGGCAGCACGGCTTTGAAGAATTTTTCCTTCACGTCCATCTTGCGCACCATGTAATCGGCGGCATAAATGATGGTGGCCAGCTTGGCCAATTCAGACGGCTGGAAGTTCATGACACCAAAGGAAATCCAGCGCCGTGCGCCGTTCACACCTTTGCCGATGAAAGGAATCAACACCAAGGCCAACAAGATCAGAGAAAACACAAACAAGGGACGGGCCACTTTCTCCCAGGTCTCCATGCGCACCTGAAAGACCAGCAAGGCCATGATGCAACCCACCCCCATGGAAATCACATGGCGTGTGAGGAAATGGGTGTTGCTGTAGCGCGAAAAACGCGGGTTGTCCGGCATCGCAATCGAGGCCGAATACACCATGACCATGCCCCACAGCAGCAAGGCCACCACCACCCAGACCAAGGCTTGGTCCACGCTTTGCATGCGGGCAGGACGACCATTGACGCGACCGGCCATGCCGTACTCGCCCAGATTGACCGGCAAGCCCTGCGAGCTCGAGCCCATCCCACTCCCAGAGAAGCGGTGGAACAGGCCAGCTACAGATTGTTGAAGGCGTTGCGGGAAAGTCATGGTTTCGCTCACTGCCCGCCCTCCATGGCCACACCCGCTGCCTCAGCCAAGCTCGCCACGGCTTGCACAAACACCTCGGCGCGGTGGCCGTAGTTGTCAAACATGTCAAAGCTCGCGCAAGCGGGCGACATCAAGACCGCATCACCACTGCGGGCGATGGCCGCAGCCTGCACCACGGCGGCATGCATGTCTGCGGCATCGTGCAGCGGCACGTCCGTGCCCTGCAGCGCTTCGCGGATCACGGGGGCGTCGCGGCCAATCAAAACCACACCCCGGGCAAAACGCTGGACGGGATCGGCCAAAGGCGAAAAGTCTTGTCCCTTGCCTTCACCGCCCAAAATGACCACCACGCGGCGGTCTGCGCCCAGGCCTTGCAAGGCGGCGACCGTCGCGCCGACGTTGGTGCCCTTGCTGTCATCAAAAAACTCAACCTCTTGGATGATGGCCACCGGCTCGACACGGTGCGGCTCGCCGCGGTATTCGCGCAGGCCATACAGCATGGGGCCCAGCGCACAACCTGCGCTGCTGGCCAGCGCCAAAGCAGCGAGTGCATTGACCGCGTTGTGGCGACCGCGAATGCGCAAGGCATCTGCAGGCATCAGGCGCTGGATGTGCAACTCTTCGGCGGCATCTTTGCGGCGGCGACGTGTTTCATCGGCCTCCAGGGCACGCACCAGCCAAGTCATGCCGTGGGTGACTTCGATGCCAAAGTCACCTGGGCGCTGGGGCATGTCGCCACCAAACAGTACAGCAGCACGCTCAACAGGCTTTTGCAACTTCACACGCACGGGCTCGGGCCGCATGGCCATGACCTGGGCGTCTTCGCGGTTGAGCACCATCAGGGCCTGTGCACCAAAAATGCGGGCTTTGGCTGCGGCATAGGCGGCCATGCTGCCGTGCCAATCGAGGTGGTCTTGCGAGATGTTCAGCACGGTGGCGGCGGTCGGCTCAAAGCCTTCGCAGCTGTCGAGCTGGAAGCTGGACAACTCCAGCACCCACACCTGGGGCAGTGCCTGGGCCATAGGGTCCTGGGCCTGGTCCTGAACAGCAGGCGCAACGGGCAGCGGCAGTTCAGCAGCGGCCTCGTCATCCAAGCTGTCATGCGCCTCGTCTGTGCCCGTGGCGTCGGCGATATCGGCGACGTCGCTTGCGGGCTCATCCTGCGCGTGGGTGATCGTTTCTGGGGCCGTCGTGACCGAAGGCTGCTCACTGACCAGATCTGGGTTTTCAAGCTTTGCAGCGGCACTTTCAGCGGCTTCTTTCTCGACCTGCAGTTGCGCTTGCGCGATCGCTTCGGTCAAGGTGTCCAGCAGTGTAGGGCCAATGTTGCCCGCCACTTTCACGGTTTTTCCCGCACGCGCTACCAGCTGTCCGGTGAGGGATGTGACCGTGGTCTTGCCATTGGTGCCGGTGATGGCCAACACCTGCGGGGCGTAGCCAAAGCGTGTCTTCAAATCTTCCAACCCCGCTGCGAACAAGCTCAGCTCGCCGCCTTGCCACAGGCCCATGTTGCGAGCAGCGTCCACCACCGGGGCCACCACCTCAGGGGCCAGGCCCGGGCTGCGGAACACCGCACGCACCGATGTGCCTTCGACCAAACTGGCCGCAAAGGGGCCGGAGATAAAGCGAACGGCAGGCCACTCGGCTTGCAATGTGGCCAACTGCGGCGGCGCATCACGGGTATCGGCCACGGTCACGTCCGCCCCGGCCAAGGCGCACCAGCGGGCCATTGCCAGGCCCGAAGCACCCAAACCGAGAATCAGAACGTGTTGGCCTTGGAGCTGCATGGCTTACCTCAGCTTCAGGGTCGACAAGCCGACCAGACACAGCAGCATGGTGATGATCCAGAAACGCACCACGACTTGCGTTTCTTTCCAGCCGCTCTTTTCAAAATGGTGGTGCAAGGGCGCCATCTTCAGGATGCGCCGACCTTCACCGTATTTCTTCTTGGTGTATTTGAAGTAGGTCACTTGCGCCATCACCGACAGGGCTTCGACCACAAAGATGCCCCCCATGATGGCCAACACGATTTCCTGGCGCACGATGACCGCGATGGTGCCCAGTGCGGCGCCCAATGCCAAGGCACCCACATCGCCCATGAACACCTGGGCTGGGTGGGTGTTGAACCACAAAAACGCCAGACCTGCGCCCGCCATGGCGGCGCAGAAAATCATCAGTTCACCCGATCCCGGAATGTGCGGAAAGAACAGGTACTTGGAATAGACCGAGCTGCCGGTGACATAGGCAAATACACCCAGCGCCGAGCCCACCATGACCACCGGCATGATGGCCAGGCCATCTAAACCGTCCGTGAGGTTGACCGCATTGCTGGACCCCACGATGACCAGATAGGTCAGGACCACAAAGCCCAGCACGCCCAGGGGGTAGTTGATTTCCTTGAAGAAAGGCACCTGCAAACCAGCCTTGGGGGGCAGGCTCACGTCAAAGCCAGACAGAACCCACTGGCCAAACAAGTCGAGCACGCGCAGGTTCGACACTTCGGAAATGCTGAACACCAAATACAGCGCGGCCAGCAAGCCGATGACCGATTGCCAGAAATACTTTTCGCGAGAACGCATGCCCTCGGGGTCTTTGTTGACCACCTTGCGCCAGTCGTCCACCCAGCCAATGGCCCCAAAGCCCAGGGTCACGATCAGCACGATCCAGACGAAGCGATTGGACAGGTCAAACCACAACAAAGTGGAGATGGCAATCGACAACAAGATGAGCACGCCGCCCATGGTGGGTGTGCCGCTCTTGGACAGGTGCGACTCCATGCCATAGCCGCGGATGGGTTGGCCAATTTTGAGCGAGGTCAAGCGGCGGATGACCCAAGGGCCTGCCGCCAGACCGATCAAGAGCGCCGTCATGGCGGCCATCACGGCTCGGAAGGTGATGTATTGGAAAACGCGCAAAAAGCCCCACTCGGGCGACAAACTTTGCAACCATTGGGCCAGGCTAAGCAGCATGGGGCTCCCCTTTTTTATTGTTTTGACTGTTCTTGTCGTCGCTGTGCGACTGGAGCGCTTGCACCACACGCTCCATCTTCATGAAGCGCGAGCCTTTGACGACCACGCTGTGGAACTCGCCCAGCGACCCTGTGGCCGCCGACAGCAAACTGTCCATGTCTGCGAAGTGCCGGGCCGCACCAAAGGCCTCAGCGCTGTGTACACACAAGTCACCCAGGGTGAACAGTGCTTCGATGCCGCGCTCGGCGGCGTAGGCACCCACCTCGGCATGGAACTCGGGGCCTTGGTTGCCCACCTCACCCATATCACCTAAGACCAGCAAACGCGGCGCAGGCAACTCGGCCAGCACGTCGATGGCGGCGCGTACCGAGTCGGGGTTGGCGTTGTAGGTGTCGTCCACCAAGGTGATTTCTTCTGCACCCATAGGCAGGACCAGTGCACGCGAGCGGCCCTTGACCGGCTCAAACGCCACCAAGCCCTGCACCACGGCGGCCAAGGGCACACCTGCAGCCAAAGCGCAGGCCGTGGCGGCCAAGGCGTTTTTGACGTTGTGTCGCCCGGCAATGTGCAGGTGCACAGGCGCGGTGCCCTCAGGCGTTTTGAGCGTGAACTGCCAGGCGCCTGACTGCCAGACCACCACGGCCGCACGCACATCGGCGTCTGTGGCAGAGCTCATGGCAAAACAGCGCTGCGCACGCTGGCCCGACAGCTCGCGCCACACGGCCGTGAAATCTTCATCGGCTGGAAACACCGCCACGCCCTCAGGAGGCAAGGCCTGCAGCACCGCCCCGTTTTCATGCGCCACAGCCTCGACGGTGCCCATGAACTCTTGGTGCTCACGTTGGGCGTTGTTGACCAAAGCCACGGTGGGCTGGGCCAGTTGGGACAAGTAGGCGATCTCACCGGGGTGGTTCATGCCCAGCTCGACCACGGCCATGCGGTGGTGGGCACGCAAATTGAACAGGGTCAAGGGCACGCCAATGTCGTTGTTCAGGTTGCCCTGGGTGGACAAGGCGTCGTCTCCCGCATAGGCACGCAAGATGGACGCGACCATTTGGGTCACGGTGGTCTTGCCGTTGCTGCCGGTCACGGCGATCAGCGGCAAACTGAATTGCGCACGCCAACCCGCCGCCAGCTCGCCCAAAGCGATGCGTGCATCGGGCACCACCAGCGCGGGCAAGCCGTGCGCCGCAGCTTGTGCTTCGCCAGAAGCCTCGCACACCACTGCCACAGCGCCTTGCGCTTGGGCTTGAGCGATGAACTGGTTGCCATCAAAGCGCTCACCACGCAAAGCCACAAACAGGTCACCTGCTTGCAGGCTGCGGCTGTCGGTGTGCACCCGGTCGGCCACCACACCTTGCACGTTCACGCCGCGGGCTTGGCTCAGCCAGCTCAGGGCGAGACTCAAATTCAGTTGCATGGACACCGGGGCTTTCATGCGGGCACCCCCTGGTGCTGCACAGCGCGACGCTGTAATGCCGCGCGGGCCTGCGCCACATCCGAAAACGGGTGGCGCACACCCATGATCTCTTGCTCGCTTTCGTGGCCTTTGCCCGCCACCAGCACCACATCTTGCGCGGCAGCTTGGGCCAGCGCTTCATCAATCGCCAAGGCGCGGTCCAGTTGAATTTGCACCGATTGCGGGCGGCGCAGGCCTTGGACCATGGCGGCCACAATCGCTTCGGGCGATTCGCTGCGGGGGTTGTCGCTGGTCAGCAGCACTTGGTCGGCTGCGGCTTCGGCGGCAGCGGCCATCAAGGGGCGCTTGCTCGCATCGCGGTCACCGCCACAACCCAACACACACCACAGACGGCCGCCCCGCAGCGCTGCCTGCGAACGCAGCGCGGCAAGCGCTTGGGTGATGGCGTCGGGCGTGTGGGCATAGTCCACGACCACCAGCGGTTGGGGCACATCCGCCTGAGCGCCGGGCAGCGCCAAGGACACACTCTCCATGCGGCCGGGCACTGCCGTCAGCTGCGCACAGGCTTGCACCGCTTGCGCCAAATCAAAACCCAGGGCCCGCAAACTGCCGATCACGCCCAAGAGGTTGTCGATGTTGTAGTCTCCCATGAGGCCTGTGCGCAAAGTCTGCACATCGGCACCTTCGACGACTTCAAACGCCAAACCCTCGGCACTGTGAAGGCTGCGGGCT
>JAKFXJ010000198.1 GCA_021731425.1 Limnohabitans sp.
CAGCGTTGCCGTGCAACAAGCCGTCGAGCAACTGCGCAGGGTTCACCCGATCGCCTTTTTGATCTGTTCCAGAACGTCTTTGGCGCTGACCGGGATCGGGGTGCCAGGGCCATAGATGCCTTTGACTCCTGCTTCATAGAGCATGTCGTAGTCCTGGCGCGGGATCACGCCGCCCACGAACACGATGATGTCGTCGGCGCCTTGCTTCTTGAGCTCGGCAATGATGGCGGGCACCAAAGTTTTGTGGCCTGCGGCCAATGTGGACACGCCCACGGCGTGTACGTCGTTTTCAATGGCTTGGCGGGCGCACTCTTCCGGCGTCTGGAACAGCGGACCCATGTCCACGTCGTATCCCAAGTCGGCAAACGCGGTGGCCACCACTTTGGCACCCCGGTCGTGGCCGTCCTGGCCGAGCTTGGAGATCATCACGCGGGGGCGGCGGCCTTGCGCATCGGCAAAGGCGGCGATGTCGGCTTTGAGCTGGTTCCAGTATTCCATGGTGTCTCCCACGTTATCGCCGTCGTCATAGGCCGCGGCGTAAACGCCAGTGACCTTTTGCGTGTCAGCGCGGTGGCGGCCAAAAGCTTTTTCCAACGCGTCCGACACCTCGCCCACCGTGGCACGCAGGCGCACGGCTTGGATGGACAGGTCGAGCAGGTTGCCCTGACCGGATTCGGCGGCGGCGCTCAACGCGTCCAGCGCAGCCTGCACCTTGGCGCTGTCGCGGCTGGCGCGGATTTTGGCCAAGCGCTCGATCTGGCCGTCGCGCACCTTGACGTTGTCGATCGACAGCGTCTCGATCGGGTCTTCTTTGGCCAGTTTGTATTTGTTCACGCCCACGATGACGTCTTTGCCGGAATCGATGCGCGCCTGCTTTTCAGCCGCCGCCGCTTCGATCTTGAGCTTGGCCCAACCACTGCCCACTGCCTTGGTCATGCCACCCATGGCTTCGACTTCTTCGATGATCGCCCAGGCCTTGTCGGCCATTTCTTGGGTGAGCGACTCCATCATGTAAGAGCCCGCCCAAGGGTCGATCACGTTGGTGATGTGGGTTTCTTCTTGGATGATGAGCTGCGTGTTGCGCGCGATGCGCGATGAAAACTCCGTGGGCAAGGCGATCGCTTCGTCAAACGAATTGGTGTGCAGCGACTGGGTGCCACCAAACACGGCGGCCATGGCTTCGATGGTGGTGCGCACCACGTTGTTGTAAGGGTCTTGCTCGGTGAGCGACCAGCCCGAGGTCTGGCTGTGCGTGCGCAGCATCAGGCTCTTGGGGTTCTTGGCGTCAAAGCCCTTCATGATGCGGCACCACAAGAGGCGGGCCGCACGCATCTTGGCGATCTCCAGATAGAAGTTCATGCCCACGGCCCAGAAGAAGGACAGGCGCCCTGCGAAGTCGTCCACGTCCATGCCCTTGGCAATGGCCGTCTTCACGTACTCCTTGCCGTCGGCCAAGGTGAAAGCCATCTCAAGCGCTTGGTTGGCACCAGCTTCTTGCATGTGGTAGCCCGAGATCGAGATCGAGTTGAACTTGGGCATGTGCTGCGCCGTGTACTCGATGATGTCGCCGATGATCTTCATCGACGGCTCCGGCGGGTAGATGTAGGTGTTGCGCACCATGAACTCTTTCAGAATGTCGTTCTGAATCGTTCCGGAGAGTTTGTCTTGCGAGACGCCCTGCTCTTCAGCCGTCACCACATAACCCGCCAGCACCGGCAACACCGCGCCGTTCATGGTCATGGACACGCTGACCTTGTCCAACGGAATCTGGTCAAACAAGATCTTCATGTCCTCGACCGAATCAATCGCCACACCGGCTTTGCCCACGTCGCCCGTCACGCGCGGGTGGTCGGAGTCGTAGCCACGGTGTGTGGCCAAGTCAAACGCCACCGAGACGCCCTGCCCGCCCGCAGCCAAGGCCTTGCGATAAAAGGCGTTGGATTCTTCGGCGGTGGAAAAGCCTGCGTACTGGCGGATCGTCCAGGGCCGCACGGCGTACATGGTGGCCTGAGGGCCGCGCAAGAAAGGCTCAAAGCCCGGCAGCGTGTTGGCGTAAGGCAAGTTGGCTGTGTCTTCGGCGGTGTAGAGCGGCTTGACGACGATGCCGTCGGGCGTCTTCCAGTTCAGGGCGTTCACATCGCCACCGGGGGCGGACTTGACCGCTGCTTTTTGCCAGGCTTCCAGATTGGAAGCTTTGAATTCAAAGGATTTGGACGTCATGGCGCTGTGCTTTCGGGACAAAAATGGCTGAAACGGATTTTGGCAGCCCAGGGCTGCCTACCGGCTTACAAGTACCGTGATTCATAATTATTGATGCAAAATATTTTAACCGGCTTACAATTCAGCATCTGAAACGCCTGAAATACCGTTCGACCCAACCCGAACAGCTTTCCCCTGAAACAACCCATGTCCGCCCTGTCCCTCGCCCCCCGCGCCCTGTACGAAGAAGTTGCCGAACTGTTGCGGCAGCGGATTTTTGCGCGTGAACTGGAGCCAGGCAGCTGGATCGACGAGCTGCGCATTGCCGAGGCCCTGGGCATCAGCCGCACGCCTTTGCGCGAAGCGCTGAAGGTGCTGGCGGCCGAAGGCCTGGTGACCATGAAGGTGCGCCGGGGCGCTTATGTGACCGAGGTCAGCGAAAAAGACCTGCGCGACGTGTACCACCTGCTGGCCTTGCTCGAATCCGACGCGGCCCGCGTGGTGGCGCAAAGCGCGAGCGCCGAGCAAATGGCGCAGATCAGCGCTTTGCACGCAGACCTGGAAAAAGCCACCCACGACCGAGACCGCTTTTTCGAGATCAACGAAGCTTTTCACATGCTGCTGCTGGAATTGGCCGACAACCGCTGGCGCGACCAGATGGTGGCCGACCTGCGCAAGGTGATGAAGCTCAACCGCCACAGCTCCCTGTTCAAAGAGGGCCGCATTGAGCAATCTCTGGCCGAGCACCGCGCCATCGTTCAAGCCTTGACCGCACGCCAGCCCGAGCAAGCGGCCGAGCGCATGTCCGCGCACTTCACAAACGGCTTGCAGGCGGCGCAGTAAAAACCGCCTGCGATGGTCAGTCGGTGACCACCGCACCCCGTGCCAGCGCAACGCGGGCCAGCTGCCAGACCTCACGCGGCGGCAAGGGCTTGAGCTTGTGGTCGCTCCAGACCTGGCGCCACAAACGCCCACCACGCTGGCCGTGGTACAGGCCCAGCATGTGCCGCGCAATGGCGTACCAAGGGCAGCCGTCTTCGGCAAAAGCCCGCTCCATGTAGGCCACCATGGCCTCTTCCACCGCCTCGCGGCTGGGTACTTCATGGACATCGCCGTAAAACGCTGCGTCCCAGGTGCCCAAGAGCCAAGGGTTGTAATAAGCCTCGCGGCCGATCATCACGCCGTCGGCGTGCTGCAAATGCTGCGCGATCTCTTCGTTGGTCTTGATGCCGCCGTTCACGGCGATCAACAGCCCCGGAAAGTCTTTTTTGAGCTGGTAGGCCAGCTCGTAACGCAAAGGAGGAATCTCGCGGTTTTCTTTCGGAGACAGGCCATCGAGCCAGGCATTACGAGCGTGCACGATGAAGACTTTGCACCCCGCTTCGCTAACCGTGCCGACAAAGTCACGCACAAAGTCATAGCTCTCGATGCGGTCAATGCCAATGCGGTGTTTCACCGTCACCGGCACATCCACCACATCGAGCATGGCTTTCACGCCATCGGCCACGGTGCGGGGCTCGTTCATCAGGCAAGCGCCAAATGCGCCGCGCTGCACTCGGTCTGAAGGGCAGCCACAGTTGAGGTTGATCTCGTCGTAGCCCCACTCTTGCCCCAACTTGGCGGCGTGGGCCAGATCGGCCGCGTCACTGCCGCCCAGTTGCAGGGCCACGGGGTGCTCTTCGGCGTTGAAGCGCAGGTGCCGCTGCACACTGCCGTGGCGCAAGGCACCGGTGGTCACCATCTCGGTGTAGAGCAAGGTGTGGCGGGTCAGTAGGCGGTGGAGGAATCGGCAATGCCGGTCGGTCCAGTCCATCATGGGGGCCACGCATACCCGCCAAGGGCTGTATTCCGCCCTAAGTTGTTGATTTTGGCTAGGTTCTGTCAATTTCTGGCCCTGTGTTGACTGCCTAATTTCCGGGTGTTTCGGTGCATTTCCGGGTATTTCCTGGCGTCGAGTGCATCAAATGGTGCATCATATGGGTGCTGATGCACCGCCTTTCTGTCCACCTGGTGCATCAAGAAAGGAAACCCCCATGGCATCCATCCAACAGCGCGGCGATGTGTTTTTCGCCCAGGTCCGCATCAAGAAAGCAGGCGTCATTGTATTCAGCGAGTCCAAGACCTTTCCCACCGAGGCCATGGCCAAGTCGTGGGCGCAGCGCCTGGAGGACAAGGTGCGCAAGGATGGCGCGCCTACCCGGTCCATGACCGTGGGCGAGCTGATCCTGGAACACCTGGCCTACCAGCAAAAGCTGAGACCCTTGGGCCGGTCCACCATCTTCAACCATGAGACCACCGCCCAAGCCTTCAACAAGATCAACCTGCATGAGCTGACGGCCAAGGACATCACCGACTTTGTGATCCGCCGAAAAGCTGAAGGCGCGGGCCCGGCCACGATCATGTCCAACTTGTCGCCCTTGTCGTCGGCCGTGCACGCGGCACCCTACGCCCACGGCATCCAGGTGGACCCGATGCCGGTGGACCTGGCCATCAAGAAGCTGAAGGAAGCCGGGGCCATTGGCAAATCGCGCCAAGTGATCCGCCTGGTGGACGACGAAGAAGAAGCCGCCCTACTGGCCGAATTCAAGCGGCGCAACATGCACCACCAGACCGAAATCGACATGACCCTGGTTTACAAAATGGCGATTGCCCTGCCCCGTCGTGCTGGCGAGCTGACGCGCATTCGTTGGGCTGACGTGGATTACAAGCGCAAGACCTTGGTGATCCGGGATGTGAAGCACCCACGCCAGAAAATCGGAAACGATCAGACCGTGCCCTTGCTTGGCCAGGCTTTCACCTTGTTGGACCAAATCCCGAAGCTGGGGGAATTCATTTTCCCGTACAACACGGACAGCATGACGGCCGCCTTTGAGCGCGCCAGGGACCGGATCGCCGCCACCGGCATGCCGAAGATTGCAGACCTGCGATTCCACGACTTGCGCCACACGGGCATCACGCAACTGTTTTGGGCTGGCTTGAAGATTGAGGAAGTGGCCCAGGTGTCAGGGCACAGCAATTGGGTGCAGCTCAAGCGGTACACGCACATCCGGCCAGAGGATGTGCACCGCCGTTGGGATGCTTTGCAGGGATAGGTGCCCCCATGCGACTACCCTTGTGGGGCTGGGGGCTGCGCTATCGGCTCCGGCCATTACCAGGGCCGCCCTGGCAGGTTCCCGCGCTGGTATTTCCGCCCCAGCGCCCCGCGTGGCTTTCACGGGCATGAAGGCGGGGTTTTATCGCGTCAGGTTTTCGATGGTGGCGTCTTTGGTCTTGCTCGACCGAGTGCTGCCAAACTCGAAGTTGTAGATGTTGTCCAGGTAGCCCAGGAAGCGGCCCAGCACCAGCGTGAAGATGCCCTTCACGTACTCGTTAATGCCTTGGTCTTTCCACACCACCCAGACCAGGGCGCACGTCACCAGCACGGCCAGCACGAACATGAAGTCGGCTCGCACGTTGCGCGTGCCTGTTTCGATGAACTTGGTGTCGCGCTTGCGAGCATCGGCACGGTCGGCCAGATAGGCCTTGTCCAGCTCGGTCTCGTTGGCCATCACGGCCTGGCGAAACTGCAGCACCAGGGACGGATCGGCTTTTAGCGCATCGAGCGCGTCGGGCCCGGTGCGGCCGGTGACGGTCTCAGCGATGGCCACCACCTGGCCAGCCGCTTCGGCTGCCTTGTCGCTGCCGGTGATCCACTTGATGATCTGGGGCGCAAACTGCGCGAGCCCGAAGGCAATGCTGATCGGGTCCATTACGCAAGTCCTTCAATGGTTTTGCCTGCCTGAAAGTCCGCGAGCATCATTCCGCCCGTGTACTGAAAGTGCGGAAACTCTTTGAAGGACTGCCACCGGCCAGCCCATTCAAGGCCGACTTCTTCGCCAATGCGGCCCACTTGTTCCCACAGTTTTGCGTCCTGGCCGCTGGTGCCCCACACCGGTTTCCCGTTGCGCATGGGCACCACGTCAAACGCCACGCGCCAGTTGTGATAGCTATGGCCAGGGCGGGCGTTGGTCACGCGATGGCCTGGCTTTGTGCGGCCTTGTGCGAATAGCGCGGCCTGCGATTCGTTGTCGCGGTATGTGCTGGTGATCAGCACATCAATGTCGGCCGCTTCGCACCGCTCAAGGAATTCGCGGCACATGGCCGCCACCTTGGGGTGCAGGTCTTCGATTTTCCTGCTGTTGATCATGGGTCGCATCCTTTCCGATGCGCCCATTTTTCAGTCGGTCAGTGCATGCGGCGGATTTTTATTCCTTCTCGCGCACGCGGTCGATCTTCTCGCGCGCGCTCTCTCGCGTCCGCTCCATCATGTCGTCGCTGACGGCACCGCGTTGGTAGAGTCGGCCCATGCTGCGCACTTCGGCCGCGATGGAATTGACCAGTGCAGACTCTTGCGCCTTGCGTCGGCTGGCCTCCAGCTCCAGGTCCACCGGCCGGGCTTTGATGCCCAGCGTCTGCATGGCCGCATACTTTGGCTGAACGGGCAAGCCGCTCTTGTCCACGCCCGTGAACTCGCCCAGCGGCGTTTTGATCACGGTGTCCATGGCGTTGGCCGTTGCGTCCAGGATGCGCTGCGAGTGGTAGCCGCCAGGGGCCACGGCGGGCAACAGGAATCCGGCCATCCACTTGGCGCGCTTCTCGGCCGCTTCCAGTCCGGTGTCGTTCTTGTCCACCACCTCGCGGCCCATGAACAGCTCTTTGTTGGCGATCATGGCGCTGAAGGCAGATAACACCGGATGGTTGGGCATCAGCGGCGCGGGGATGGGCAGGCCACCGGCCTGGTTCTCCATGTCGAACATGTCACCACCAGGCACCACGCGGCTGGCGTCCAGAAACACCGGGTTGCCGGTCACGCTGTCCGTGCCCAGGCGGATCGTCTTGGGGTTCAGCAACATGCCTGTGCCCCTTGCTCTCTCGGGCAAGGCCTCGCGTTCTTCCTTCTCCAGCTCGCGGCCGTTCGCAATTTTTTCCAGCCAGTCGTCATCGTCATCGCCTGCGGCCAGTGCATAGGCCACCAAATTGATGCCGTTCAGCATGGCGGCGGGTGCCAAGAATCGCCACGGGTACACCATGGCCGTGTGCAGCAAGGCGGGCATGGCCTTGTAGGTCCACGAAAAGAACGGGATGGCAAAGTCGCGCACCTTGCGCGCACCGCTTGGCAAATCGTCGTAGGTGAAGATGTATTTCAGGGCGTAATCGGTCGCGGCCTCGGGGCTCATGCCTTGCTGGCGAGCGTCGCGGTAAATCAGGTACTTGAAATACGTGTCTTCAAACTCATAGGCGTTTTGCAGTGGCTTGCGCAGCCAAAACGTCAGCGCATTCATGACTTGACGGCCAGCCTTCTGCAGCTTGCTGTCCTCCATCTGCATCAACTTTTGCAGCTCGGGCGGCATGTTCTGCATCAGTTCTTCTTTGGTGAAGCTGCCGGTGAACAACCCAGCATTGCGGGCTTCTTCCACCATGGGCGCGTCGTTCGCCAGGTCACGCGCAGCGCCCACGTACTTGTGGCCGTCCCAGTACGACACACCGGCAAAGTGCGCCATGCTGATGTTTGACGCGATGTTGTTGAAGTGGGCCACCGGGTTTAATGCGGTCTTGCCCTCTTTCCAAAGTCCCAAAGCATCGCGCCACAGTTGCAGCGTTTCGTTGGCCGATTCCTCAAACCGGCTGAGGTGGCTCATTACGTCCTGGCGCACGTACAGGCCAGCCAAATTGCCGTAACGCTTCACGCCCCCAGTGTCTGGGATTTCAGTGTCTGGCACCTTCACCCAGCCCTCGGATGGACTGCGGCGCACGAAGTCAGGATTGTTGGCGATCTGGTTGAACAGGCGGCCCAGCGCGATGTCGCGCTGCATGTTGGTGTAGCCCTGCACGTAGCGGAACAGCGCATCGCGGTTCTCGCCCATCTGAGCGCGTTCGCTCGGGGTCCAGTCGCGCCACACCGTCACCTGATCTTTGGCGGCTTGGGGCGCGTTCTTGTCCACCAGCTCCAGCTTGCCCTGGTTCAGCTTCCAATGCGGATCGCGCACCTCGTAGCCCATGCCAAGCCACTGGTCCACCGCGTCCACACTCACGTCCTGGAACAAACCTCGGCCCTTGAGCGATCCGCCACCAATGCCCTGCATGGTGGGGCGGCCGATTTTGAACATGTTTTTCACCGCATCCATGGCCGTGTCTTCACCCAGCTCTGTTTTGCGGTTGTAGATGCGGGGCAGGTAGCGGCCGCGCCAGCGATCTGCACTGTCCTGGCTCAACATGCCCAGCGCCACCAGCTCGTCGGTCTGGCGGTCCATGGTCTTAGTGATCGCGTCGGCCACGCGCACCGCATGCTCAGGCGGCACCACGCCGGGCGCAATCATCTTTTCCACGATGTCGGACACCATTGCGCGGTCGGCCTCTGCCATGTCCTTCATTTGCTGGGCCACGTTGGCCGCGCTTCGGTTGGCTTGGTCGATGGTGGCTTTCATCGTGCGCAGTTGGCGGCGCAACTCGGGCGAAGCCATCCGCATGCCAAAGCGCTCTTGCAGCGGGCGAGTAGCCGCGTCCAGCTTGGCCAATGCCACTTCACCCAGGCGGAACTTGATGCGGCCCATGGCGTCACGGTTTTTGCCGCCGTTTTTGAATGCCGGATCGGCCGCGTCGGTCCAGGCGTTGCGAGCTGGCGCGGCATCCTTGCGCAGTTTGGTGAAAATCCCCTGGATGAGTTGGCGCGCTTCTTCGTTTTTGTACGAACGAATCTTTGCGGCGTACTGCTTGAATCCAAGGGCTTCAGCCAGTTGCGCCAGCCAGCGGGTGACTGTGACCTGGGCGCGGCTGAGTAAATCGGTCTTCAGGTACTTGCCTTGGTTGGGCTCGGCCAATGTCGCAAGCGCTTCGTCAACACCGCGAGCCTTGGCGTACTCCAGGCCAGATTCGGCCAAGGTTTGCTGGCCCTTCTTTGTCTTCACCCAGTCGTCCGCCTCTTGCTTGATGTACGTGTCGCGGTCGTACAGCTTCTTCATCTGGGCTATAAACTGGTTCTTAGTCAAAAACCGGCGCAGTCCGTAGTGGAGCAATTCATGGAAAAGAGTATGTTGAACGTCCATCCGGTTGCTGAGCTGGTCCCGGAACAGGTAGATTCGGCCATCCCAATTTGCACCGGAAATTCCATCCTCATCGCTTGCCCCAGGCAAGGTGCCTACAGCACTGTCAAGGACCAAAACCTCTGGCCGGTGCGCAAGACCTTCAAGACGTTTTTCAAGCTCATCTTCTATGGTGAGTTCACTCGCTCTCAGGCTGAGCGGCAAGCCGACTGAACGGCCAGACTGGCTGTAAATCGCCACGCCCTTGTCCGTCGCCTTCGTTTGCAGTGTCTTGACGAAAGCGTCAAACGCTTCATTGATGGCTTTGCGCTCCTTCCCATACGGATAGGGGCGCTTGGCCCCCCAGGGTGTCAGGATGCCGACGTTTTCGGGGGCGTAGTTGAGGAATGGACTGCGCGCGCCTTGCGCGGCAATCTTGTCTTCGATGTAACCCTGGAAGGCACGCGCGGCCATTTCGTGCGGCGTGGTCCAGTAGTTTTCACCGCGTCCCTGGTCCAGCTCCTTCGCATTCATGGCGAACTCGGTGGGCACGCGCTTGGTCTTTTCGTCGCCCGCTTGCGCTTCGGCCAGCATCTTCAGGCGCTGGCTGTATCGGGTCATGTCGCCGCGCAGGCGGTCCATGACACCGCTTTGGTTGGTCGAATCAAAGCCCGTGCGGCCGCGCACCGCCTTGTAAATGGCGCTCAGTTTCTCCAAGGCCTCATTGCTCCAGCGGCTGCCGGTGGCGGTCCTGCTGCCCTCAACCTTGACCAGTCCCAGCTCCAGGGCTTCGCCATCCATGACCTGCTTGGCCACGGTGTCGAACTCGGCCAACTGCTCGGCGCTCGCTGGCTTGTTGTTGCGCTTGTAGTAGCGCACGTCTTTCTGTTCGGACAGGTCTTTGCGCAGTGAGTCCAGGGCCTTGGCCACGTCCTCGCGTGACTTGGCCACAAACTTGTCGGCCTTGGCCGTGTCCTCCACGTACTGCTCGGCCTTGGTGAACATGGTGTTCATGACGTTCTGGTAGGCGTCACGCAACTCTTGGCGCACACCAGAATTCACGCGCTTGAAGCCACCGCTGGCCATGTCGTTCTCGGCCCCTTGAACGTCAAAGGTGCGGGTGCCGTCCGCGTTAACTTTCCATTCGGCGGATGTCTTGCCGTCTTGGCGGCCAAGGTAGTGATCCAGGGCGTGCAGCCACTCATGCGCCAGCGCGCCAGCACCGTTCATCTTGGTGAGGTTGATCACGGCGCGGCTACTCTCGTAGTGCGCGCGGGCACTGTTGAGGCCTTGGCCACGGGCACCAAAGGCCAGCGCCAAGTCGCCATTGAGGCCGATGGCTTTGGGTGGGATGGCCATGACTTCGGCCAGGTCCATCAAGCCGTCGTATGCGGCATTCATCACTTCCTGGCGCTCGATCTGGTTGTTCCAGTTGCCAAACTCCACGCCACGGAAACCAAAGGTCTCCATGAAGTCCTTGCCGTCCACGTCGCCCTCGCGACGCGCCACGCCTGTGCGGTCGGTGCGATCAGGTGTGGGAAGGTCGGCTTCTCCAAAGGTTGTGCTGGTTTCCAGGATCGCCTGGGCGTTCTTGGCCATGTACTCCATGGCGGCCACGCGCGAGGGGAATACCTGGTCCACCACCTTCACGCGCTTGCGGTCGTTGATGTCGCGCCAGATTTCATAGGTGTATTCGCCGTTTTCGTCCTTGGTGCCAGTCGGTACCGCGC
>JAKFXJ010000240.1 GCA_021731425.1 Limnohabitans sp.
GGCATCGTGGCGTGAAATGCGGGGTGGCTTTGCCAAGCCATACAGGCCAGCGGCCAGGTCAAAGTAGTCACCCATCTTCAAGTCGGTGTCGTCGGTCACGTTGACCACGCGCTGGGGCTTGCCACGCCACAAAGCGGCGGCGCAGGCCCGGGCCAGATCGTTGGCGTGGATGTGGTTGGTGTACACATCTTCTTTGGCCACCAGCACGGGCGTGCCCTTGAGCAAACGCTCACGGGGCGTTCCGCCTTCGCGGTCGGGGGCGTAAATGCCGGGGATGCGCAGCACACTCACCCGCACGCCACTGCGCCCCAGAAAACGCATCCAATTTTCAGCATCCACCCGGCGTTGGGCGCGAGGGGTGTGCGGGTTCACAGCTCGGGTCTCATCCACCTTCTGCCCGGCGCAGTCGCCATAAACCCCGGTGGTCGATCCATAAACCAATGCCTGTGGTGCCGTGCGCAAGCGCAAAGCACGCACCAAGGCCAAACTGCGCGGATCTCGGTCTGAGCCCCCTTGCCGGTCGGTGGGCGGTGGGGCCAGGTGGATCACCCGGTGTGCGATGCCTGCCAAGCGTTTCAGGCTGGCCGCATCGTCCAGGTTGCCTTGCAAAGGGGTGATGCCGCAGGCCCGCAGCAGCCGCACGCGCTCGGGCGAAGAAGTCAGCGCCATCAGGCGCACCCGCTGGCCTTGCGGCGCACCCAGCTGACCCGCGGTGCGCAAGCCCACATCGCCACAGCCCACGATCAAAACGCGCTGTCTGCGAAAGCGGGCAGGCCGTGCGCCCAAGGGGGTTTGGTTTGAAGGCAAAATCAGGGGTTCCGGGTGATATTCACGCCCTCTAGGATACCCAAAAGATGAGCTTTCAAATTTCTGTGCAGCCCAGCGGCCGCAGCTTTACTGCCGATGACAACGAAACCCTGCTCGCAGCAGGCATCCGCCAAGGCATTGGCCTGCCCTATGGCTGCAAAGACGGCGCTTGTGGTTCGTGCAAATGCAAAAAAATCTCGGGCACCGTGGTGCACGGCCCCCACCAAGACAAAGCCCTGTCTGCCGACGAAGAAGCCCAAGGCCTGGTGCTGACCTGCTGCGCCACTGCCCAAAGTGATGTGGTGCTTGAGTCCAAACAAGTGACCGCAGAAGGCGGCTTGCCCGTCAAGAAAATGCCGGTGCGTGTGGTGAGCCTGGAGAAAAAGTCTCACGACGTGATCGTGCTGAAACTGCAACTGCCCGCCAACGACGTGATGAAGTTCCACGCGGGCCAGTACATCGAATTTTTGTTGCGTGACGGCTCGCGCCGCAGCTACAGCATGGCCAACGCCCCGCACACCCTCGAGGTGTCGCCCCCCACCGTGGAGCTGCACATCCGCCACATGCCCGGCGGCAAGTTCACCGACCCGGTGTTCACCACCATGAAGGAAAAAGACATCCTGCGTGCCGAAGGCCCGTACGGCAGCTTTTACCTGCGTGAAGACAGCAACAAGCCCATGGTGCTGCTGGCCTCGGGCACGGGCTTTGCCCCCATCAAGGCGCTGATCGAACACATGCAGCACCGCGGCATCACCCGCCCGGCCACGCTGTACTGGGGCGGCCGCCGCCCGGCCGATTTGTACATGGCCGATTGGGTGGAGGCCCGTTTGGCCGAGATGCCCAACCTGCGCTATGTGCCCGTGATCTCGAACGCCGAGGCAGAAGACCAATGGACAGGCCGCACCGGCTTTGTGCACCAGGCGGTGTTGCAAGACTTCCCCGATTTCTCGGGCCACCAGGTCTATGCCTGTGGCGCACCCATCGTGGTGGACTCGGCCAAACGCGACTATGTGGCGCTGGGCCATCTGCCCGAAGAAGAGTTTTACGCCGATTCGTTCACGTCCGAAGCCGATAAGGCCAAGGCTTGAAGTTGACCTGTTTCAAGGAGATTCCCATGTCCATTACCCGCCGCCAATTTGCTGCCAGCACCCTCGCACTCAGCGCCACCGCTTGGGCACCTGCCTGGGCTCAAGGCAAAACAATCCGCATCATCGTGCCTTACGCAGCTGGCGGACCCATCGACGTCACCGCGCGGGCCTTGGCCGAGCGCGTGAAAGACAGCCTGGGCACGGTGATCATTGAAAACCGACCCGGTGCAGGTGGCAACTTGGGCGCTGATCTGGTGGCCAAGGCTGCGCCCGATGGCCTGACGATCGGCATCGCGGCCACGGCCACACACGCCATCAACCCCTGGCTGTTTGCCAAGATGCCCTACGACGCGAGCCGCGACTTTGCGCCCATCACCCAAATGTTGCGTGTGCCCAATGTGCTGGTGATGAACGCCGAGACCGCGCAGCGCCTGAAGATCAACACCCTGGCCGATTTGGTGGCCTACGCCAAAGCCAACCCCGCCAAGCTGAACTTTGGTTCGGGCGGCAACGGCAGTGCGGGCCACCTGGCGGGTGAAATGTTCAAGCGGGCTGCGGGCATTTTTGCGGTGCACATTCCCTACAACGGTGGCAACCCCGCGCAGCTGGCTTTGTTGTCGGGCCAAGTCGACTTCAACTTTGACAACCTGGCCACGGCAGCGGCCAACATCAAAGCGGGCAGGCTCAAGGCCTTGGCCGTGACCACCGGACAACGCAGCAGCGCCCTGCCCGACATCCCAAGCATGAGCGAGACACTCAAGGACTTTGAAATCGACACCTGGTGGGGCCTGGTGGCACCCGCGGCGACACCACGCGATGTGGTGGAGCGGCTGAACAAAGCTTTTGTGGCCGCACTGCAAACACCCGAAACCAAAACCCGATTTGGCCAACTGCTGGCCGAGCCGGTGGGCAACACGCCCGAACAGTTTGGCGCCTTCATGAAGAAAGAGCTGACACGCTACGAAAGCGTGGTCAAGACCAGTGGCGCCAAGGTAGATTGAGCGCGGTCTGGCACTGAATGCAAAAAGCCCGGCATGCCGGGCTTTTTGCTGTGCGGGTGGAGACTCACTCGCCCAAATAGGCTGCACGCACCTTGGGGTCTTCGAGCATCTCCTTGCCCACACCGGTCATGGTGATGAGGCCCGAGTCCATGACATAACCACGGTCGGCAATGGCCAGCGCACGGCTGGCGTTTTGCTCCACCAGCAGCACCGTCACACCTTGGGCGTACACATCGCGCACCACCTCGAAGATCTTGTCGACCATGATGGGCGACAAGCCCATGGACGGCTCGTCGAGCAGCAAAACCTTGGGGCGGCTCATCAGGGCGCGGCCCATGGCCAGCATTTGCTGCTCACCACCGGACATGGTGCCCGCCAGTTGGTCCTTGCGCTCACGAAGACGCGGGAAGATGGTGAACATTTTCTCGATGTCGTCGGCGATGCCACTGGCGTCTGAGCGGATGTAAGCGCCCATTTGCAGGTTTTCGGTGATGGTCATGCGGGTGAACACACCACGGCCTTCCGGCACCATGGCCAGGCCCTGCTTGACCAAATCCCATGGGCCTTGGCCTTGGATGCTCTTGCCCAAATACTCGATGTCGCCCGTCTGCAAAGGCAAGGTGCCGGTGATGGCTTTCATGGTGGTGGTTTTGCCCGCACCGTTGGAGCCGATCAAAGAGACCAACTCACCTTCACGCACTTCCAGGCTCACGCCCTTCACGGCCTGAATGCCGCCGTAACCCACTTGCAGGTCTTTGACTTTCAAAAGAACATTGGCCATCTCAGTGCCCTCCCGTGCCCAGATAGGCTTCAATCACTTTTTCATTCTTCTGCACGTCGGCAGGCGTGCCTTCGGCAATTTGTTTGCCGTAGTCGAGCACCGTGACGCGGTCACACAAACCCATGACCAGCTTCACATCGTGTTCGATCAACAAGATGGTGCGGTTGTCTTTGCGGATCTGGTCGATCAACTCGCGCAGCTGCACTTTTTCGGTGGCGTTCATGCCCGCTGCAGGCTCGTCCAGCGCGATCAGTTGCGGATCGGTCGCCAATGCACGGGCAATTTCCAAGCGACGCTGGTCGCCATAGGACAGCGTGCGGGCCTTGAAATCGGCGTATTTGCCGATGCCCACGTAGTCAAGCAGCTCTTGCGCACGCTGCGCAATGGCCGCTTCTTCGGCCTTGAAGCTGGGCGTGCGGAAAATCGCACCCAGCAAACCCGAGTGGGTGCGCACATGGCGGCCCACCATCACGTTTTCGAGCGCCGTCATTTCGGCAAACAAACGGATGTTCTGGAAAGTGCGGGCAATGCCCGCCTTGGCCACTTCGTGCACCGCTGTGGGCTGGTAGGGCTTGCCTGCCAGCTCGAAGGTGCCGCTGTCAGGCGTATACAAGCCCGTGATGACGTTGAAAAACGTGGTCTTGCCCGCGCCGTTGGGGCCGATCAGACCATAGACTTGGCCGCGCTGGATGGTGATGCCCACATCCGAGAGGGCCTGCAGGCCACCAAAGCGCTTGGAAATGCCAGAAACGTTGAGGACAGTGTCTTTGTTGGCTGTAGGGTTCATGGTCTGCTCCTTCATTTCGTCGTGAGCGATTTGCCATGCTCAGGCGAAGGCCACAGCCCGCGAGGCCGCATCAACATGATCACGATCATGGCCAAGGCCACCAACAACTGACGCAAGATGGCGGCGTCCAGTCGGCCGCCGGTCATCTCCTGCAGCGGCCCAGCGACATAGCGCAGCACCTCTGGCAAGGCCGACAACAAAATGGCCCCCAATATCACACCAGGCAAATAGCCCAGGCCGCCCAACACGACCATGGCCACAATCATCACCGACTCCATCAGGCTGAAGGACTCGGGCGAGATGAAACCCTGGAAACCTGCAAACATCGCGCCGGAGACGCCACCAAACGTAGCGCCCATGCCAAACGCCAGCAACTTGAGGTTGCGGGTGTTCAGGCCCATGGCCTTGGCGGCAATTTCGTCTTCACGGATCGCCATCCAGGCGCGGCCAATGCGCGAAACCTCCAGGCGGTGCGAAATCAAAATCGTCACCAACACCAGGCTCAGGAACAGGTAGTAGTACAGCGAGACCGAGGCGATTTCAACATCGCCAATCATCAGCTTTTGACCCAGGTTGACGCCAAAGATCGAGATCGGATCGATCTGCGACAGCCCCTTGGGGCCGTTGGTGATGTTGACCGGGTGGTCCAGGTTGTTCATGAACACACGGATGATTTCACCAAAGCCCAAGGTCACGATGGCCAGATAGTCACCGCGCAACTTGAGCGTGGGCGCCCCGAGCAGCATGCCGAACAAGCCCGCCAAACCAGCAGCCACAGGCAAGATGAGCCAAATGGGCATGTGCATGCCGGTGGGGTAGGCGGCAGCGATCCAGGCAAAAGTGCTGGTCAAATGCGGCGAGGACAGCAGTCCGTACATGTATGCACCGACCGCAAAGAAAGCCACGTAACCGAGGTCAAGCAGACCTGCGTAACCCACCACAATGTTCAAGCCAATGGCCAGCAAAATGTAGAGCAGCGCCATGTCGGCAATGCGCACCCAGGCGTTGCCGAATGTTTGCAGGATCAGCGGGAGGATCAGCAGACCCAAACCGATCAGGACGTATTGAAGTGTCTTGTTGTTTTTCATGTTCACCTCCATCAAGCGCGGTCGGCCACACGTTCACCCAAGAGGCCCGAAGGGCGCAGGGTCAACACGATGATCAACACGATGAACGCAAAAATGTCGGTGTAGTGGCTGCCCAGCACACCACCTGTCAGGTAACCGATGTAGCCAGAGCCAATGGCCTCAATCAGGCCCAGCAAAATGCCACCAATGACCGCTCCGGCCAGATTGCCAATGCCACCAAACACGGCTGCCGTGAAGGCTTTGAGGCCAGGCAAGAAGCCCATGGCGTGTTGCGCTGTGCCGTAATTGGAGGCGTACATCACACCCGCAATGGCCGCCAAAATGGCGCCAATCACAAACGTGGCCGAAATCACCATGTCAGGCTTGACACCCATCAAGGCCGCCACACGCGGATTCTCGGAAGTGGCCCGCATGGCGCGGCCCAGGCGGGTGTAGTTGACCAGCCACATCAAAATGGCCAAAGACACCGCCGTCACGCCCAAAATCATGATTTGGGTGGGTGTAATGACCACAGCACCCATGTTGATGGGGGTGCTGGACAGCAAAGTGGGGTAAGCCTTGTAGTTGGGCTTCCAGATGATCATGGCCAGCGTCTGCAACAAAATGCTCATGCCGATCGCCGTGATCAGGGGGGCCAATTTGGGGCTGTTGCGCAAAGGGCGGTAGGCGATCTTTTCGATCGAAAAGTTCAGGACCACCGCCACCACACAGGCGATCAGGGTGGCCAAAATCAAGATGACCCATCCGGGTGCATCGGGCATGGCGCCTTGCATCATGCCAATCGCGGACCAGCTCGTCAGAGCGCCCACCATCAGCACTTCTCCGTGCGCAAAGTTGATCAGGTTGATGATGCCGTACACCATGGTGTAGCCCAAGGCCACCAGGGCGTACATGCTGCCCATGACGAGGCCGTTGATGACCTGCTGGAGGAAGACGTCCATTGATTTCTCCGTGTTTTGACCTGCGCTTAGCGGGTCTTAGCTTCGGTTGTTGTTTTAGGGTCAAGAGTCACCTTTTGGGTGAGCCCTGACAACTAGCAAAAACCCCGCCAGTTTCATGCGTTACCGGGCGGGGTGGCGGGATTGTAGTGAAAGAAAGTCTCGGGTCAGTATTCATTGCCGTCGGGAATTACCCTTTGGCTGCATTTTTCTTTCGCAGTTCTTCCAGTTTGTCGGCAATTTTGATTTCTAAACCCCGGGGCACCGGTTTGTAAAAGCCGGGCTCGGGCATCCCATCGGGCAAATAACGCTCGCCCGCGGCAAAGCCGTCTTCCTCGTCGTGCGCATAGCGGTAACCCTTGCCGTAGTCCAGCTGCTTCATGAGCTGGGTAGGCGCATTGCGCAAATGCATGGGCACCGGGCGGGTGCCGTCTTTTTTGACCCAGGCCTTGGCTTGGTTGAAGGCTTTGTAAGCGGCATTGGATTTGGGGGCCACCGCCAGGTAAATCACGCACTGCGCCAGCGTCAACTCGCCCTCGGGGCTGCCCAGCCGCTCATACACCTCGGCGGCGTCCAGCGCCATGCGCAGCGCTCGCGGATCGGCCAAGCCAATGTCTTCGCTGGCCATGCGGATCAAGCGCCGCGCCATGTAGCGGGGGTCCGCACCGCCGTCGAGCATGCGCACGAACCAATACAGGGCGGCATCCGGGTCCGAGCCGCGCACCGATTTGTGCAGGGCGCTGATGGTGTCGTAGAACTGCTCGCCGCCTTTGTCGTATCGGCGCATGCGTTCACCCAGCACCCGCATCAGCCAGGTGTCGGTCACCGGGTCGATGCTTTCTTGTTTGGCCGCCATGGCCAAGGTTTCCAGCGTGTTGAGCAAGCGCCGCGCATCGCCATCGGCATAGGCCAGCAATCGGGTCAGCGCCTCCGGCTCGATGGCGGGGATGGCATCAATGGCCTGCGCCCGCCCCACGATGCTTTGCAGGTCATCCTCGGTCAGGGGCTGCAGCACATACACCGCCGCCCGCGACAACAAGGCTGAATTGACCTCAAACGAAGGGTTCTCGGTGGTGGCCCCGATGAAGGTGAACAAGCCGCTTTCCACATGCGGCAAAAAAGCATCTTGCTGGCTTTTGTTGAAACGGTGCACCTCGTCCACAAACATGATGGTGCGCTGCGGGTGCAAGCCTGTGCGGGCGGCTTCGGCTTTTTCAACCGCTTCGCGGATGTCCTTGACGCCGCCCAAGACAGCGCTGATGCTCAAAAATTGCGCGTCAAACGCGTCGGCCATCAATCGGGCGATGGTGGTTTTGCCCACGCCCGGCGGCCCCCACAAAATACAGCTGTGCGGCTGGCCCGACTCAAAAGCCAAGCGCAGTGCCATGCCCTCGCCCAACAAATGTTGCTGGCCAATCACCTCACCCAAGTGGCGCGGGCGCAAGCGCTCAGCCAAGGGGGCATGGGGTGACGGACTGGCGGCTTTCATCAGCACCCGGGGAGCATCAAGGCCGAATGACGTCCGCGCCCGCTGGGGCCTTGAACACAAAGGTGTTGGCGGGCAAAACAGGGTTCAGCTCAAAACCAGAAAAAGTCAGCACAGAGCGCTGGCCCAAGCTGTCTTGGACATCGAGCACGGCCAGTTCGGGGCCTGAAGCGCTGGCACGCAAACCCACCATCACCGCGCGAATTTGCCCATCGGGGGACTGGGGCGTGGCCCGCACCCACTGCAGGCCACCCTGGTCGGGCTCGGGGCTGAACTTGAAATCGCTTTTGAGGGCCTGCAAATCCGACGCGGCAGTCAGCAAGGCGGCCGGGGTCGAGCCCAGCACCTGAGACTGTGCTCGGGCCGTGACCTGGTTCAGGTCCACATCGTGCATCCACAAGGTCTGGCCATCGGCGACCAAGGTTTGCACAAAGGGCTTGCGGTAGTCAAAACGGAACTTGCCGGGCCGCTGGAACTCGAAACGGCCACTCGATGTTTTGACACGCGGGGCCTGGCCCGGGCGGCTTGGCGAAGTGACCGACTGGGTGAAGTCGGCCCGGCCACTGCGGGCCTGCTTCATGAACTGGGCCAGCACGTCCACGCTGTCGGCCTGCGCGGGCATGGCCCAAGCCCACACCGCCCCGACCAACAGCCAAGCTCCACCCCAACCCAGCAGCGCTCGGCGCTGCACAACACTGTTTGTCATTCGTTTCACTCTGCCCGTGCGGGCACCAGGATTTCACGCTGGCCGCTGCCACTCATGGCACTGACCAGGCCTGCTTTTTCCATGTCTTCCACCAAACGGGCGGCGCGGTTGTAGCCGATTTTGAGGTGGCGCTGCACCAGCGAAATGCTGGCCTTGCGGTTTTTCAAAACCACTTCCACGGCTTGGTCGTACATCGGGTCTTTCTCGCCGCTGTCGCCCTCGCCGAGCATGCCGCCGTCATCGTCCGTGGTGCCGCCTTCGAGCACGCCTTCGATGTAGTCGGGCTCACCTTGGCTCTTGAGGTAGCTGACCACCCGGTGCACCTCTTCGTCGCTGACAAAAGCGCCGTGCACCCGGATCGGGAAACCCGTGCCCGATGGCATGTAGAGCATGTCACCCATGCCCAGCAAGGCTTCCGCGCCCATTTGGTCCAAGATGGTGCGGCTGTCGATTTTGCTCGACACCTGGAAGGCAATGCGGGTCGGGATGTTGGCCTTGATGAGGCCGGTGATCACGTCCACGCTGGGGCGTTGGGTGGCCAAAATCAAGTGGATACCGGCGGCACGGGCCTTTTGAGCCAAACGCGCAATCAACTCCTCGATCTTCTTGCCCACCACCATCATCAGGTCGGCCAGCTCGTCGATCACCACCACGATGTGCGGCAGGCGCTTGAGCGGCTCAGGGTCATCCGGCGTCAGGCTGAAGGGGTTGTAGATGAACTCTTCGCGGGCCGTGGCTTCGTCGATTTTCTGGTTGTAACCGGCCAGGTTGCGCACACCCATCTTGCTCATCAGCTTGTAGCGTTTTTCCATCTCGGCCACACACCAATTCAGGCCATGCGCGGCTTGCCGCATGTCGGTCACCACCGGGGCCAGCAAGTGCGGGATGCCTTCATAAACCGACATCTCGAGCATCTTGGGGTCAATCATCAAGAGCCGCACATCGCGGGCCTCGGCCTTGTACAGCAGCGACAGGATCATGGCGTTGATACCCACCGATTTGCCCGAACCGGTGGTACCGGCCACCAGCACATGCGGCATCTTGGCCAAATCGGCCACCACCGGGTTGCCGATGATGTCCTTGCCCAAGCCCATGGTCAGCATGGACTTGGCCTCGTTGTAGACCTGAGAGCCCAGAATTTCGCTGAGCTTGATCGACTGGCGCTTGGCGTTGGGCAACTCCAGCGCCATGTAGTTTTTGCCGGGAATCGTCTCGATCACCCGGATGGACACCAGGCTGAGCGAACGCGCCAGATCTCTGGCCAGGTTCACCACCTGCGAACCCTTGACGCCCGTGTCCGGCTCGATCTCGTAGCGGGTGATCACCGGGCCAGGGGCTGCAGCCACCACACGCACCTTGACACCAAAATCAGACAGCTTTTTCTCGATCAGGCGGCTGGTCATCTCCAGCGTCTCGGGCGACACGGTTTCTTGTCGGATGGACAGGCTGTCGAGCAAATCCACCTGCGGCAGCTTGCTGTCGGGCAGTTCGTTGAACAGGGGTTTCTGGCGCTCCTTGACCACGCGGTCGCTGCGCGGCACCTCCATCACGGGCGGCTCAATGACACGAGTGATAGGCTTCGTCACCGGCACCGGCGGCAAGTCCAGCTGGCCATCGGGCGAATCATGGACGGGTGGCGCCAGATCCCACTCGGGCTCAATGGCCTGGGGCGTGAGGGCCTGCTGGCGTTCGCGCAAAGCCTGTTGGCCCAAAGCCAAGTCTTCTTCGATCTCGCGCTTTTCATGCCGCGACTGGATCAAGGCGTCGAGGCGACCCCCGATTTTTTCAGCCAACTGACCCCAGGAAAAACGGAACACCATGGCCACGCCCACTAAGGCCAGCACAATGCACAACAGGGCCGAGCCATTAAAGCCCAGGCCGCGCACGGCAGCCGTGCCCACCAGATACCCCAACACCCCACCGCTGTGCCCAGGCAAGGCCGATTCAAGCCGGTACAGGCGTGTCCACTCCAGTCCGCAACTGGCCATCAGCAACACCGCCAAGCCCAGCCAAAACACCCACAAACTGCGCCGCCAGAAGGGCTCGTCCACCGTGTCTTGCGGGCCAGCGCCACGCAGCCACCGGGCGAAAGACACCAACCAGACCCGCAAACCCGCCGCCACACACCACCAGGCAGAAAAGCCCATCAGGAAAAAAGCCAGATCCGAAATCAAAGCACCCCATCGCCCCACCCCATTGCGCACCAACTCCCCGCTGCCCGAGGTGGACCAGGCCGGATCTTGCGGGTGGTAGCTCCACAAGGCCACCGTCACAAACA
>JAKFXJ010000209.1 GCA_021731425.1 Limnohabitans sp.
GGTGTCATCGTTCAATACGGCGGTCAAACGCCTTTGAAATTGGCGCTCGATTTGGAAGCGGCTGGCGTGCCCATCATCGGCACCAGCCCCGACATGATCGACGCGGCCGAGGACCGCGAGCGGTTCCAAAAGTTACTGCAAGACCTCGGTCTGCGTCAGCCCCCCAACGCCACGGCCCGCACCGAGCCTGAAGCTTTGGAAAAAGCGGCTGCTTTGGGATACCCCTTGGTCGTTCGCCCCAGCTATGTCTTGGGTGGCCGCGCCATGGAAATCGTGCACGAACAACGCGACCTTGAACGCTACATGCGCGAAGCGGTCAAAGTCTCACACGACTCGCCCGTGCTGCTCGACCGTTTCCTGAACGACGCGATTGAGTGCGATGTGGACTGCTTGCGCGACCCTGAAGGCAAGACCTTCATTGGTGGCGTGATGGAGCACATCGAACAAGCGGGTGTGCACAGTGGCGACTCGGCTTGCTCTTTGCCACCTTACTCGCTGTCGTCAGCAACAGTCGATGAACTCAAACGCCAATCGGCCGCCATGGCTGGAGCCTTGAACGTGGTGGGTTTGATGAACGTGCAGTTTGCCATCCAGCATGTCAACGGCCAAGACGTGATTTACGTGCTGGAGGTGAACCCCCGCGCTTCGCGCACCGTGCCTTACGTGTCCAAAGCCACCGGCATCCAGTTGGCCAAGGTGGCCGCGCGTTGCATGGCAGGTCAGACTCTGGCATCACAAGGCATCACCAAAGAGGTCACGCCGCCTTATTTCAGCGTGAAAGAAGCCGTCTTCCCCTTCGTGAAGTTTCCTGGCGTCGATACGATTCTTGGCCCTGAGATGAAGTCAACAGGCGAAGTCATGGGCGTTGGCAAAACCTTTGGCGAAGCCTTTGTGAAGAGCCAAATGGGTGCAGGCACCAAGTTGCCTCGCCCCACCAAATCCGACGGCACGCCTTCGGGCAAGGTTTTCATCTCGGTGAAAAACAACGACAAGACGCGTGCCATCGAAGTGGCACGCCAGTTGGTGGCCCAAAGCTTTGAGTTGGTGGCGACCAAGGGAACAGCCGCTGCCATTGAGGCTGCGGGTCTGGCCTGTGCCACAGTGAACAAAGTGACCGAAGGGCGCCCGCACATCGTGGACATGATCAAAAACAACGAAGTTGTGCTGGTCATCAACACGGTCGAAGAGCGCCGCAACGCGATCGCCGATTCGCGCCACATCCGCACCTCAGCCTTGCTCAACCGGGTGACCACCTTCACAACCATTGCAGGCGCTGAAGCGGCCGTGGAGGGCATGAAGTACATGGACCGGCTGGACGTGATTTCCATCCAAGAAATGCACGCACAACTGGCAAGCTGAACCTGGTTTTGTGGCTCTGCACCCCTGACAGGGTGCAAGGCATAATGCTGAGATTGACCGCCGAGTTCCAAAACTCGGCGGTTTGCTTTTGGAGAACCGAACATGTCAACCATCCCGATCACCAAACGTGGTGCTGAAAAACTCAAGGACGAGTTACATCGCCTCAAAACAGTGGACCGCCCAGGCGTGATTCAGGCGATTGCCGAAGCGCGTGCACAAGGCGACCTGAGTGAGAACGCCGAATACGATGCGGCCAAAGACCGTCAAGGCTTCATCGAAGGCCGGATTCAGGAAATCGAAGGCAAGCTGTCGGCCGCGCAAATCATCGACCCGGCGTCGGTGGATGCGGGAGGCCGCGTGGTGTTTGGCACCACCGTCGAGTTGGAAGACGAGAGCACAGGTGAGGCCGTGACCTACCAGATCGTGGGTGAGGACGAGGCCGACTTGAAGCTGGGCTTGATCAACATCAGCAGCCCGATTGCACGCGCCTTGATTGGCAAGGAAGAGGGCGATGTGGCCGAAGTGCAGGCGCCCGGAGGCGTGCGCCGCTACGAAATCGTGGGCGTGTCCTACGTTTGAGCCAAAACAAAGGCCGCTAATCAGCGGCCAATGTGGCGAGTGCCAGCCCGGAAGCGGGCGGTTCGGATTTCAGTCGTGGCGGCCTTTTTTGACCGATTTCTGCTTGGGCTTGGCCCGCTTGATCTGTCCGCCAGCGGCCAGGCGTTGGTTGCCCAGCACACGAACAGTTTTGACTTCTGGGCGCTGGCCGCCGCGTGAGCTGTATTTGAGGATCTTGAAGTCGCGAGGACCAGCTTTGCGGTCATCATCGTGCTCTTTGGCTTTTTCGGGCTGTGGACGCCAAAGGATCAGCAGTTTGCCAATGTGCTGGATGGGCGCGGCGCTGAGTTGATCGGCCAGTTGCGCGAACATGGCTTCGCGTGCAGCGCGGTCATCGCCCAGCACGCGGATCTTGATCAGACCATGGGCGTTCAGGGCCGCTTCGGTTTCCTTGATGACGGCAGGGGTCAGGCCATCGCCGCCGATCATGACGACCGGATCCAGGTGATGGGCATCGGCGCGAAAAACTTTGCGCTCGGCAGGTGTGAGTTGTATTTGGGGCATCCCCGTATTATCCCCGCAAGGACGCAAAAGAATGAAAGTCAAAACCAAAAGTAAAAAGGTCAACAAAGCATGGTTGAACGACCACGTCAATGACACCTACGTGAAACTGGCCCTGAAAGAGGGTTACCGGGCGCGGGCGGCTTACAAACTCAAGGAAATCGACGAGACCCTCGGCCTGATTCGGCCTGGACACTTGGTGGTGGACCTGGGCTCTGCCCCCGGCGCATGGAGCCAGTATTTGCGCCGCCGTTTGTCACCCGACGGGGCGGCGGTGGGTGAGCTCAACGGCCGCATCATCGCGTTGGACATTCTGCCCATGGAGCCGGTGGAGGGGGTGCAGTTCATTCAGGGGGATTTCCGCGAAAACGAGGTGGCCAGCCTGTTGGAGGCTGCCTTGCAAGGGCGTCAGGCTGATGTGGTGGTGTCCGACATGGCCCCCAATTTATCGGGCATTGAGTCGTCGGATGCGGCCCGTGTCCAGCATTTGATCGAGCTGGCCGTGGAATTCGCCCAAAATCACATGAAGCCGCAGGGTGCTTTGGTGGTCAAGGTCTTTCATGGCAGCGGCTACAGCCAGATCGTCAAGATGTTCAAGGAGACCTTCAAGGTGGTCAAGCCCATCAAGCCCAAATCTTCGCGTGACAAATCGTCGGAGACTTTTTTGGTAGGTGTGGGGCTGATTCACGGGGCTTGAAACCTTAATTCCCAGCTTTTCGAGGGCCAAAACCCCTTTAGGTTGTCGACAGGGCTTCTTGCAGGCCTAAAATGATGACAATCATTTTTTTCGATTGGAGTCTCTCTTGAATAACCCTTGGTTTTCCAAAATTGCCGTCTGGATGGTGATTGCCATGGTGTTGTTCACCTTGTTCAAGCAATTTGACAACCGTGGTGTCGCTGGTGCGAACGCCATTGGCTATTCTGATTTTTTGGAAGAGGTGCGCAGCAACAGGATCAAGAGCGCCACGATTTCCGAAAGCCCCGGGGGCACTGAAATCTTGGCCATCACCAACGATGACCGCCGCATCAAGACCACGGCCACTTACCTAGACCGCGGTTTGGTTGGCGACCTGATCAGCAGCGGCATCAAGTTCGATGTCAAACCGCGTGAAGAGGGTTCCTTGCTCATGACCTTGCTGGTCAGCTGGGGCCCCATGTTGTTGCTGATTGGTGTCTGGGTGTATTTCATGCGCCAGATGCAAGGCGGCGGCAAGGGCGGGGCGTTCAGCTTTGGCAAGTCCAAGGCCCGCATGATGGACGAGAACAACAACAACACCACGTTTGCGGATGTGGCCGGTTGTGATGAAGCCAAGGAAGAGGTCAAAGAAGTGGTCGACTTCCTGAAGGACCCTCAGCGCTTCCAGAAATTGGGCGGTCGCATTCCTCGCGGTTTGCTGTTGGTTGGGCCTCCTGGAACCGGTAAAACCCTGCTGGCCAAAAGCATCGCTGGCGAAGCCAAAGTGCCGTTTTTCAGCATTTCCGGTTCTGACTTTGTCGAGATGTTTGTGGGCGTGGGTGCTTCCCGCGTTCGCGACATGTTCGAAAACGCTAAAAAGAATGCGCCTTGCATCATTTTCATTGACGAAATCGACGCGGTCGGTCGCCAGCGTGGCGCAGGCCTGGGCGGCGGCAACGACGAGCGCGAGCAAACCCTCAACCAGATGCTGGTCGAGATGGATGGCTTTGAAACCAATCTGGGTGTGATCGTTGTGGCGGCCACCAACCGTCCGGACATTTTGGACGCTGCCTTGTTGCGCCCCGGCCGTTTTGACCGTCAGGTCTATGTGACCTTGCCCGACATCCGTGGTCGTGAGCAAATCCTGAACGTGCACATGCGCAAAGTGCCGATTGGCCAAGACGTGAATGCTGCGGTGATCGCTCGCGGCACGCCCGGCATGAGCGGTGCCGATTTGGCCAACCTGTGCAACGAAGCGGCTTTGATGGCCGCCCGCCGTAACGCCCGTGTGGTGGAGATGGTCGACTTCGAAAAAGCCAAGGACAAGATCCTGATGGGCCCCGAGCGCAAGAGCATGGTCATGCCCGAGGAAGAGCGCCGCAACACGGCCTACCACGAAGCAGGGCACGCCCTCATCGGCAATTTGCTGCCCAAGTGCGATCCGGTGCACAAGGTCACCATCATTCCCCGTGGCCGAGCTCTGGGCGTGACGATGAGCTTGCCCGAGAAGGACCGCTACAGCTACGACAAAGAGTTCATGCTCAACCAGATCAGCATGTTGTTTGGCGGGCGGATTGCCGAAGAGGTCTTCATGAACCAGATGACCACCGGTGCCAGCAACGACTTCGAGCGGGCCACCTCCATTGCACGCGACATGGTCATGCGTTACGGTATGACCGATGCCCTGGGGCCGATGGTCTATGCCGAGAACGAAGGCGAAGTGTTCTTGGGCCGTTCGGTCACCAAAACCACCAACATGAGTGAGTCCACCATGCAAAAGGTAGACTTGGAGGTGCGTCGCATCATCGATGAGCAGTACAGTCTCGCACGCCGTTTGATTGAGGAACACAGTGCCCAGATGCACGCGATGGCCAAGGCCTTGCTCGAGTGGGAAACCATCGACAAAGAGCAGATCGCCGACATCATGGCGGGCCGTGATCCATTGCCTCCCAAGGACTGGACACCCCGTACCCCACCCACGGGTGGCGGTCAGGGCGGCGGGACACCTTCGGTTCAACCGGAACCAGCCACCACTGCGGCTTGATGTTTCAATCGCTGTTCAATCAACGGGGCCGTCTGGCCCCGTTTTTCATGGAACCCAGCTGATGGATCCTCATCTTCATCGCTCTGATACCCCTTTGCGTTGGCAAACCACACGTTTTGATTTGGACCTGTCCAAGCCCAAAATCATGGGCATCGTCAACCTGACGCCAGACTCTTTTTCCGATGGCGGGCAATGCTTTGACACCGCTGCTGCATTGCGCCATGCGGAGCAACTGCTGCGCGATGGTGCCGATATTCTGGATGTGGGCGCCGAGTCCACACGTCCGGGCGCGGAGGTGGTGCCACTGGCGCAGGAACTGGCCCGGCTGGCGCCTTTTTTGAAAGAGGCGGTGCGTTGGCAGGTCCCCATCTCCGTGGACACCTACAAGCCCGCAGTGATGCAAGCCGTGCTGGATGGCGGAGTGGACATCATCAACGATGTTTGGGCCTTGCGCCAACCAGGGGCTGAGCAGGTGGTGGCCGCCCATCCAAGCTGCGGGGTGTGCCTGATGCACATGCACCGTGACCCACAGACCATGCAAACCGAACCCATGACGGGCGACGTCTTGAGCGCAGTGGAAACTTTTTTGCGTGAGCGTCTGGACACACTGCTGAGCTTAGGCGTGTCTTTGTCCCGATTGGTGTTGGATCCCGGGATTGGTTTTGGCAAAACGGTGGCCCAAAATTTCCAATTGCTCGCGTTTCAGGCCGATTTGTTAGGTTTGGGCTGCCCTGTTCTGGCGGGTTGGTCCCGAAAGTCGGCCTTGGGAGCGGCACTTGCCCGTGATGGGCAAGTACCAGAGCCTGCACAGCGGCAAGTGGCCAGTGTGGCGGCAGCCCTTTTGGCGCTTGAGCGTGGGGCTTCGGTGGTGCGGGTGCACGATGTCAAAGAAACCGCCGAGGCCATTCAGATTTGGCTTGCCATGCATCAGCACGCTGGAGTGCGATGAGCCACGAAGTATCCGATGGGCACAGCGATCAGCGTAGGGTTGGAGGGCTAAAATCCACACCCTTATTAAAAAAATCAGGATTTTTCATGGCGCGTCAATATTTCGGGACAGATGGCATCCGTGGCACAGTCGGTCAGAGTCCCATCACCCCCGATTTCATTTTGCGGTTAGCGCATGGTGTTGGCCGAGTGTTGAAGGCGCAGGAAGACCACCCGACCGTATTGATCGGCAAAGACACCCGCATCTCAGGCTATATGCTCGAAAGTGCACTGGAGTCGGGCTTCAATTCTGCGGGCGTCGATGTGGTGTTGCTCGGGCCAGTGCCGACACCTGCGGTGGCTTACTTGACCCGCGCACAGCGTGCATCCTTGGGGGTGGTGATCAGCGCGAGCCACAACCCGTTTGCAGACAACGGCATCAAATTCTTCAGTGCCCAAGGGCAAAAGTTAACGGATGCTTGGGAAGATGCTGTGGAGGCGGCTTTGTTGGAGGACCCCGTCTGGGTGGATTCTGCTGCTTTGGGCAAAACCCGGCGTCTGGACGATGCAGCAGGCCGGTACATTGAATTTTGCAAGAGCACTTTTTCTAACGATCTGACCCTCAAGGGCCTGAAGATCGTGGTGGATGCAGCGCATGGCGCGGCCTACCAAATCGCACCCAAGGTGTTTCATGAATTGGGTGCAGAGGTCATTGCCATCGGTTGTTCTCCGGATGGTTTGAACATCAATAAAGGCGTGGGGGCCACCCATCCTGAAGCCCTGGTCCAAGCTGTCAAAGACCACCGGGCTGATTACGGCATTGCCCTGGATGGGGATGCCGACCGCCTGCAGTTTGTGGACGCGAGCGGGCGGCTTTTTAATGGCGATGAGTTGCTGTACTTGATGGTTGCGGACCGATTGGCCCGTGATGAAGCTGTGCCAGGTGCTGTGGGAACTTTGATGACCAATTTGGCGGTGGAGGTTGCGCTCAAGCAGCGCGGCGTCCAGTTTGTTCGGGCCAAAGTGGGTGACCGGTATGTGCTGGAGGTGCTGCACGACAAAGGCTGGCTTCTGGGCGGTGAGGGTTCGGGCCACTTGTTGGCCCTGGACAAGCACACCACCGGTGACGGCCTGGTCAGTGCCCTGCAGGTTTTGCAGGCCTGTGTGGGCAGCAGCCAGCCCATGGCGCAGTTGCTGGAGGGCATCACGCTGTTCCCTCAAACCCTGATCAATGTGCGCTTGAAGCCCGGTTTCGACTGGCAAGGCCACCAGCCTTTGTGGGACGCCACGCGTGCCGCAGAGGCCGAGTTGGCCGATTCGGGGCGGGTGTTGATTCGGGCCAGTGGGACGGAGCCCCTGGTTCGTGTCATGGTCGAAGCTCGGGATGCCGATCAGGCCAGAGCATGCGCTGAACGCATTGCCGCCACCCTGGCTTGAGATGCGTACTCAGTAAATCAAGCGCTCGGGCTTGATTTCCTGAAGGATGGTGGTGGCGATCTCTTCGATCGATTTGGTTGTTGTGGACAGCCATCGGATACCCGAGCGGCGCATCATGGCTTCGGCTTCTGAGACTTCCATGCGGCAGTTTTCAATGCTGGCGTAACGCGAATTGGGCCTGCGCTCGGCACGGATCTCGGCCAATCGGTCCGGGTGGATGCTCAGGCCAAAGATCTTTGCGCGGTGCGGCACCAAGGCAGGGGGCAATTGCCTGCGGTCAAAATCTTCCGGAATCAGTGGGTAGTTGGCTGCTTTGAGGCCATGCTGCATGGCCAGGTACAAACTGGTCGGGGTTTTGCCGCTGCGGCTGACACCCACCAAAATCACATCGGCCGACTCGAGATCGCGGTTCGACTGACCATCGTCATGGGCCAGTGAAAAGTTGATGGCTTCGATGCGGTCGTGGTATTCCTTGCTTTTGCTGACATCCGAAAACCGACCGACCCGGTGGTGCGATTTGATGCCGAGCTCTGCTTCCAGCGGGTTGACGAAGGTCCCGAACATGTCGAGCAACATGCCCTGGCAGTGTTCTTGCAGTACCTTGAGCACGTCCATGTTCACCAAGGTGGTGAACACAATGGGTTTGGTGCCCTCTGTTTCTGCGGCGTGGTTGATCTGCCGGACCGCTTGGTGTGCTTTGTCGATGGTGTCGGTGAAGGGCAAGCGTACATGGCGTGACTTCATGTCGAACTGGGCAAGAATGGCGTTGCCAAAAGTCTCGGCTGTGATGCCGGTGCCGTCAGAGACGAAAAATACAGTGCGTTTGGGCATGCTTGTAATTTATTTCAAATGGCGAGGTCAACAAGACCCCTAAAATCAGTCAATTATCCACAGCTGTTCGCTTGGGGTTCCATCAAAAGAACAACACAACCCCGACCTGCGCTCTGGAGCCCGGTTTTAACTTTGGAGCTTTAGCATGTCTGATCTTTTCAGTGAGACCGCCCTGGTCGTTCCCTTCGAGCTTTTGCGCATGACCGACGTCGAGTCGGTCGGTGGCAAAAATGCCAGCTTGGGGGAGATGATTTCCCAGCTGCCTTCCGGCGTTCGGGTGCCCACGGGCTTTGCCACCACCGCCCACGCTTTTCGCCAGTTTTTGGCGTTTGGTGGCCTGACCGAGCGCATCAATGCCCGATTGGACGCACTGGACACTGAAGATGTGCGTGCCTTGGCCGCTGCCGGGGCTGAAATCCGGGCCATGGTCGAAGCCCAGCCTTTCCCAGCCGATCTGGAACAAGCCATTCGCGAAGCCTTTGTGCGCCTGCAGGGCAGCAACCCGGAGGCTTCGTTTGCGGTACGTTCCTCGGCCACCGCCGAAGACTTGCCAGACGCTTCGTTCGCAGGCCAACAAGAAACTTTTTTGAACGTGGTCGGCATCGAAGATGTGCTTCACAAGATGAAAGAGGTGTTCGCCTCTTTGTACAACGACCGCGCCATCAGCTACCGCGTGCACAAGGGCTTTGCCCACGCCGACGTGGCCTTGTCCGCGGGCGTGCAGCGCATGGTGCGCTCCGATTTGGGCGCGGCGGGCGTCATGTTCACCATCGACACCGAGTCGGGTTTTGAAGACGTAGTGTTCATCACCTCCAGCTACGGCTTGGGCGAGACGGTGGTGCAGGGCGCGGTGAACCCCGACGAGTTCTATGTGCACAAACCCATGTTGGCCGCTGGAAACCGCAGCGTGATCCGCCGCAATCTGGGCTCCAAGCTCATCGAGATGGTTTTCGCCACCCCGGAAGAAAAAGCCGCATCGGGCAAATTGGTCAAAACCACCGATGTGCCCACTGAACTTCGCAACCGCTACAGCCTGACCGATGACGAGGTCGAGCAACTGGCTCGCTACGCGGTGGTGATCGAGCAGCATTACGGCCGCCCCATGGACATCGAATGGGGCAAAGACGGCACCGACGGTTTGCTCTACATCTTGCAAGCTCGCCCTGAAACCGTGAAAAGCCAGGCCAAAGGCACGCCCGAGTTGCGTTACAAGCTCAAAGGCAAAAGCACCATCCTGGCCGAGGGCCGTGCGATTGGCCAAAAAATCGGTACGGGCCCCGTGCGTTTGGTGCACAACATCAGCGAGATGGACAAAGTCCAGCCCGGCGATGTGCTGGTGACCGACATGACCGACCCGAACTGGGAACCCGTGATGAAACGCGCCAGCGCCATCGTCACCAACCGGGGCGGACGCACTTGCCATGCCGCCATCATTGCCCGCGAGCTGGGCATTCCGGCGGTGGTGGGTTGTGGTAATGCCACCGAACAACTGACCGAAGGCACCTTGGTCACCGTCAGCTGCGCCGAGGGCGATACCGGCCACATTTACGACGGTTTGCTGGAGACGGAGATCAGCGAGATCCAGCGTGGCGTGCTGCCCGAGATCAAAACCAAGATCATGATGAACGTGGGCAATCCTCAGCTGGCTTTTGACTTTGCCCAGCTGCCCAATGCAGGTGTGGGCTTGGCGCGTTTGGAGTTCATCATCAACAACAACATTGGTGTGCACCCCAAGGCCATCTTGGATTACCCCGCCATCGATGCCGATTTGAAGAAAGCTGTTGAATCGGTTGCCCGTGGCCATGCATCGCCACGAGCCTTCTATGTCGACAAGGTCGCCGAAGGCGTAGCCAGCATCGCCGCCGCTTTCTGGCCCAAGCCTGTCATCGTGCGTTTGTCCGACTTCAAAAGCAATGAATACCGCAAACTGATCGGTGGCAGCCGTTATGAACCGGAAGAAGAAAATCCGATGTTGGGCTTCCGAGGCGCTGCGCGTTACATCAGCGCAGACTTTGGCGAAGCCTTTGCCATGGAGTGCGAAGCCCTCAAACGCGTGCGCGGCGAGATGGGCCTGACCAATGTGCAGATCATGGTGCCTTTTGTCCGCACCTTGGGGCAAGCCAAAAAGGTGACCCAGCTGCTGGCCAGCCAAGGCCTGCGCCGAGGCGAATCGGGGCTTAAAGTCATCATGATGTGTGAGGTGCCCAGCAACGCCATTCTGGCCGAGCAGTTCCTCGAGTTCTTCGACGGCTTCTCGATTGGCTCGAACGACCTGACGCAGCTGACTTTGGGCCTGGACCGCGACTCGGGTATGGAGTTGCTGGCCGCTGACTTTGACGAACGCGATCCGGCGGTCACAGCCTTGATCTCGCAAGCCATTCAAGCCTGTTTGGCTCAGGACAAATACATCGGCATTTGCGGCCAGGGCCCTTCGGACCATCCGGACTTTGCGCATTGGTTGATGGACCAGGGCATCAGCTCGATCTCGCTGAACCCGGACACCGTCATCGAGACCTGGACCAACTTGGGGCGCTGAGCCCGCAGCCAACACA
>JAKFXJ010000111.1 GCA_021731425.1 Limnohabitans sp.
GGACCACTCCGGCATCGTGCGAGCACTCGAGATCGCGGCCAATTTCCAGGTTGCAGGCAACTGAATATCCCCCATTCCTCTCAAGAGACAAACACCATGGACATGCCCATCAACCATTTCAAACACGCCATCCAATCCGGCCAAAAGCAAATTGGCCTGTGGTCGCACCTGTGCAGCAACATCAGCACCGAAATCCTGGCGCATTGCAACTTTGACTGGCTGCTGCTGGACATGGAGCACTCCCCGAACGACCTGACGGAAATCGTGGCGCAATTGCAAGCCATGAAAGGCAGCCCCACCACCGCCATCGTGCGCCCGCCATGGAACGACATGGTGACCTTCAAGCGCTTGCTCGATGTGGGCGTGCAAACCCTGCTGGTGCCCTACATCCAGACCGAAGAAGAAGCCCAACAAGCGGTGTCCTACACCCGTTACCCGCCCCACGGTGTGCGCGGCTATGCGGGTGCACCCCGCGCCAGCCACTATGGCCGCGTGAAGGGCTACGCCCAACACAGCAGCGAAGAAATTTGCGTGTTGCTGCAGGTCGAAACCGTGTTGGGCCTGCAAAACATCGAAGCCATTGCCAACGTGGACGGCGTGGACGGTGTGTTCATCGGCCCCGGCGACTTGTCAGCCGCCTTGGGCCACTTGGGCAACCCCAAGCACCCTGAGGTGCTCAAGGTCATTGACGAGTCCATCGCACGCATCCGCGCCTGCGGCAAAGCGGCGGGCATCCTCACGGGCGACGAAGCCTTGGCCAAACACTATGTGGACCAAGGCTGCCTGTTTGTGGCCGTGGGTGCCGACCAGAACGTGCTGCGCGACAGCGCCACGGCATTGGCTGGCCGTTTCAAGGCTTGAGAACCGCCATGTTGACCCAGCCTGCATCCACCCTGCGCTTTCAGCGGCTATTGCTCACGGGCGCAGCCGGTTATTTGGGGCGAGAACTGCGCCCTCGCCTCAAAGCCTACTGCGAGGTGCTGCGCCTGAGCGATCGCGCCGATCTGAGCCCGGCCATTGAGGGTGAAGAGGTCCAGATCACGGCTTTGGAAAACAAAGACCAGGTGCTGGACTTGCTTCACCAAGTGAACGCAGTCGTGCACTTGGGCGGCGTGTCCACCGAACAGCCCTGGGAGATGGTCCTGGCCAGCAACATCGCGGGCATGGTCAATCTGTACGAAGCCGCCCGCTTGCAAGGTGTGAAGCGCATTGTGTTTGCCAGCTCCAACCATGTGACGGGTTTTTACCGGCAAGACGAAGTCGTCAACACCCGCATGCCGCCCAAGCCCGACGGCTTTTACGGCTTGTCCAAAGCGTTTGGCGAAGACGTGGCGCAGATGTACTGGGACCGCTGGGGCATCGAAACGGTGAGCATCCGCATCGGCTCCTCCACCCCCGAACCCAAAGATCGCCGAATGCTCGCCACCTGGCTGAGCCACGACGACTTGGAGCGCTTGGTGGTGGCCGCGCTCACCGCCCCCATCGTGGGCCACAGCATCATCTACGGTATGTCAGACAACCAAACCACCTGGTGGGACAACATCCACGCCAAACACATCGGTTACCGGCCGCTGGATTCGTCCGATGGGTTCCGCCCCGTCGTCGAAGCCCGCCAGCAAACCATCGACCAGCATGATCCAGCCGCGATTTACCAAGGCGGTGCGTTCGTCAAGGCCACCCCGCACGGTTAAACGCACACCCCTTTAGCCTGCATTCAGCCGCCTTGACCCGGCAAGCCCCACAATAAATTTCAAAGGGGCTGTCTCAAGTTTCACAGCACCCGGCAAGGCCTGCGGCTACGATGGGGCACTTTCAAAAATCGCCCCACCCCCTGCAGGAGACAAGCAATGCCCGTGATCACCAACATCGAAGACCTGCGCGTTCTGGCCGAAAAGCGCGTGCCGCGCATGTTCTACGACTACGCCGACAGTGGCTCATGGACCGAGAGCACCTACCGCGCCAACGAGACGGACTTCCACAAGATCAAGCTGCGCCAGCGCGTGGCCGTGAACATGGAAAACCGCACCACCGCCACCAAAATGGTCGGCATCGACACCAAAATGCCCGTCTGTATTGCCCCGGTGGGCCTCACAGGCATGCAGCACGCCGATGGTGAAATGCACGCCGCCATGGCCGCCAAGAAGTTCGGCATCCCCTTCACCCTGTCGACCATGAGCATCTGCTCGATTGAAGACATTGCGGCCCACACCCAAGCGCCGTTCTGGTTTCAGCTCTACATGATGCGCGACCGCGATTCCATGGCCCGCATGATCGACCGCTGCAAAGCCGCCAACGTGAGCGCCATGGTGCTCACGCTCGATTTGCAGGTCATTGGCCAGCGCCACAAAGACATCAAAAACGGCTTGTCCGCGCCCCCCCGCCCCACCATTGCCAACATCATCAACCTGATGACCAAGCCACGCTGGTGCTTGGGTATGGCTGGCACCAAACGACACACCTTTGGCAACCTGGTGGGCCACGTCAAATCCGTGACCAACATGAAGTCGCTGGCCTCGTGGACCAACGAACAGTTTGACCCAACCCTCAACTGGGAAGACATCGCCTGGGTCAAGAAGCAATGGGGCGGCAAGCTGATCTTGAAGGGCATCATGGACGTGGAAGACGCCAAGCTGGCCGTGGCCAGCGGTGCCGACGCGATTGTGGTAAGTAACCACGGCGGCCGCCAGCTCGACGGCGCCCCCAGCAGCATCGAAGCCCTGCCCGCCATCGTGGCGGCTGTCGGCGACCAGATTGAAGTCTGGATGGACGGCGGCATACGCTCGGGCCAAGACGTGCTCAAGGCCTGGGCATTGGGCGCCAAAGGCGTCATGATTGGCCGCGCCATGGTCTATGGCCTGGGCGCCATGGGCGAAGAAGGCGTGACCAAAGCGCTGCAAATCATCCACAAAGAGCTGGACGTGACCATGGCCTTTTGCGGTCACACCAATATCCAGAACGTCAACACCAACATCTTGTTGCCGGGCACCTACCCCAAAGCCTGAGCGCTGACGGCTCGCGCTATGCTTCAAGGGTGACCGACACCACGCCCTCACCACCGCTGCCCCGGCGCATCGCCCACCTCGACATGGACGCGTTTTACGCGTCTTGCGAGTTGCTGCGCTACCCGCAGCTCAAGGGCTTGCCCGTGGTCATTGGCGGCGGCCGCCGCAGAGAAGACGACCTGCTGAGCAAGCTGCAAGCGGCCTATCCCGAGGGCGAATGGACCGAAGACACCTTTGCCGAGCGGCTGGACCGCATCCCGGTCGACTTTTTCCCGCGCATCGAGGGCTACACCGGGCGCGGCGTGATCACCACCGCCACCTATGCGGCGCGGCAGTTTGGCATCGGCTCGGCCATGGGGCTGATGAAAGCCGCCAAGCTTTGCCCGCAAGCGCTCTTGCTGCCTGTGGACTTTGACCGCTACAGGCACTTTTCGCGCACCTTCAAAAGCATCATCACCGACATCGCCCCCGTCATGCAGGACCGGGGCGTGGACGAGGTTTACATCGACTTCACCGAGGTGCCCGGCGGCCAACGCGAAGGTGGGCGCGTGTTGGCGCGGCTGATCCAGAAAAGCATTTTTGAGGCCACAGGCCTGACCTGCTCGGTGGGCGTGGCCCCCAACAAACTCATCGCCAAAATGGCCAGCGAGTTCAACAAACCCAACGGCATCTCGATCGTGCACGAGGCCGACCTGCAAACCCACATCTGGCCACTGGCCTGCCGCAAGATCAATGGCGTCGGCCCCAAGGCCGATGAAAAACTCAAGGGCTTTGGCATCCACACCATCGGCGACCTAGCGGCGCGAGAGCTGCACTGGCTGATTGAAAACTTTGGCAAAAGCTACGGCGCCTGGCTGCACGAAGCCGCTTGGGGCCGAGACGACCGCCCGGTGGAAACCGAAAGCGAACCCGTCAGCATGAGCCGCGAAACCACCTTTGAACGCGACCTGCACGCCGTACGCGACCGCGAAGAACTCGGGGCCGTCTTCACAAGACTGTGCCAGCAAGTGGCCGCCGATTTGCAACGCAAAGGCTTCGAAGGCAAAACCATCGGCATCAAGCTGCGGTATGACAATTTTCAGGCCGTGACCCGCGACCAAAGCATTGACGGCTACACCGCAGACGCCAAACGCATCCGCCAACTGGCTGGCCAGTGCCTCAAACGCGCCGACCTGTCACGCCGCATTCGGCTGCTGGGCGTGCGGGTGGGCTCGCTGGTCAAAGCCGGGACAGCCCAGACCCCCATCGCCGCTTACAGTGAAACACCCGATCAAGACCCTCCTCAAGTGAATGACCATGGACAAACTCAGCTGCTTTTCCCTCTCGACTGAAAATCACATCGCCCATCTGGTGATGAACCGCCCCGAGGCGATGAACACCATGCACCCCACCTTCTGGCGCGAGCTGCACGAGGTGCTGACCGATATCCACAAAGCGGGCACCGCCCGGGCGCTGGTGATCTCGAGCACGGGCAAACACTTCAGCGCGGGCATGGACCTGCAAACGTTTGGCAGCGCTATTCAAATGGACGACACCAGCGCCGAAGGCCGCTCGGCCGTGTACGACCTGCTGACCGACATGCAGCACACCTTCACCCTGCTAGAAGAACTGCGCATCCCGGTCATTGCGGCCATCCACGGCGGCTGCATTGGCGGCGCGGTGGACATGGTCACCGCCTGCTGCATGCGCTATGCCTCAGCCGACGCGTTCTTCTGCATCCAGGAAATCAACATCGGCATGGTGGCCGACGTGGGCACCCTGCAACGCCTGCCCAAGCTGCTGCCCATGGCGCTGGTCAAAGAGCTGGCCTACACGGGCAGGCGCCTGAGTGCCGACAAAGCGCTGACCCACGGCCTGGTGAACGAAGTGCTGCCCACCCACGAAGCCACCGTGGCTGCCGCCCTGCAAGCGGCCAAAGAAATCGCCAGCAAACCACCCGTGGCCATCTGGGGCACCAAGCAAGTGCTGCACTACGCCCGCGACCACAGCACCGAAGACAGCTTGCGCCACATGGGCTGGCTGCAAGGCGCGATCTGGAGCAACGCCAACGTGCGCGAGGCCATCAGCGCCATTCAGCAAAAGCGTGAGGCCAACTTTGCGCCGTTGCCGCCGCTCAAGGGGTTTCGGGAGTTTGGTTGATGTTTTGAAATGAAAATTTTCCACAACACCCGCCACGCCCAACACTCTGGCCGCCAGGAAATGTTCCGGGGCCGCTTGGTCGATTGCCACGAAGTGCCCATGCGCCTGCAGCATGTGCTGGACGAACTGGCGCGGCGGCCTTTGGGCAACCTGGTGCAGCCCGCCGCCGACCTGCCGCTGGAGGCGGCCTTGCACCGAGTGCACAGCGCTGACTATCTGGACTTTTTGGCGCACGCTTGGCGCGACTGGGTAGCGCTGGACCCGGCCAATGCGGCGGTGGACGCCCTGCCCTCGGTCTGGCCGCTGGCCGCCCGGCACGGTTTTCGCACCGATGCGCCGCCGCTGAACTTTGCGGCGCGGCTGGGGCAATACGCGTTTGACTCGGGCACGCCCTTGATGGCGGGCAGCTGGGCCGCCGCACGCGAGGGCGCGGCCTGTGCACTGGCGGCTGCGCAAGCGGTGCTGGCAGGCGAGCGTTTCGCCATGGCCTTGACCCGCCCGCCGGGTCACCACGCAGGCCCCAACTACATGGGCGGTTATTGCTTCATCAACAACGCCGCCGTGGCCGCGCAGGCCCTGCGTGACGGCGGGCTGCAGCGCGTGGCCGTGCTGGATGTGGACTACCACCACGGCAACGGCACGCAGAACAGCTTTTACGAGCGCAGCGATGTGTTCACCGCGTCCATCCACGGCGATCCGCGCACCGAGTACCCCTTCTTTTTGGGCCATGCCGATGAGCGCGGCGCGGAGGCTGGCGAGGGCTTCAATCTGAACCTGCCGCTGCCACGCGGCACCGGGTTTGAAGTCTGGTGGGCCACGCTGCAAAACGCCATGCAAGCCGTGATCGACTTTGCGCCGCAAGCGCTGGTGGTGCCGCTGGGGCTGGACACGTTTGAGAGTGACCCGATCTCGGGCTTCAAGTTGCGCAGTGCGGACTACCTGCAGGTCGGCCGAGCGATTTCGGAGTTGGGTTTGCCGACGGTGCTCACGCTCGAAGGTGGTTACGCAGCGGCAGATTTGGGCGTGAACACGGTGAATGTGCTCGAAGGGCTGGGCCGCTGAACTGGCGTTCAGGTTCTCCCTGGGTCTTGCAGTGCCATCGCGCCAATGAAGCCAATTTCCATGTGAGCTGATTAGCTAAACCCTCTTTTGTATCGACTCATAAATTTCAACGCTTGTCACCATGCCCAACGCTTCCTACACTGACTGGAAAAAAAGGGAGGCACAACATCGTCAAGGTCAACGGCTTCAACGCACTGAAGGCAAAAGAAATCCGCTTGATTGCAGCCAAAGCTGGTGAGATCAACCTAACTGAGCTTTTTACTAGCTGAAGTGAAAACTTCAAGCAGCCGTCAAAGGCTCCATGCGCACCACGGCACGCGCTCCCACGGCACTGGCAAAGCGTTGGACTGTTCGCATGGATGGCGTGCCCCTGCCACTTTCGATGCGTGCCACCACGCTTTGGGTCGTGCCCATGCGTGCGGCCACATCGCCTTGCGTCAGGCCCGCTTTCATACGCGCTGCAATCAGTTCACGGGCCAGCTCAAACTCGGGCGCTTGTGCGTCATAGGCTTGGCGAACGACGGGGTTGGCCAGCAGTTCGGCTTTTACTTCTTTCAGACTTTTCACGACGATTCCTCCAAGCGTTTCAATGCGGTTTCAATCGCGCTTCGTGGTGTGGTCTGCGTCTTTTTCACAAACACATGCAGCACCAGCAAAGTGCGCCCCTGAACGGCGGCGTAAACGGCACGGGCAATGCCATCGCGGCCCGTCATACGCATTTCCCACAGCTTGCTTTCCAGCGGCCGTATGTGCGGCAAGCCCACACGCTGTGGCCCTAGCTCTTCCAGCATTTCACCGATGTGCAAAAACCGAGCTTGCATATCGGCGGGGATGGTCTGTAATTCACGCTCCGCCAGTTGATGCAGGGTCACAGTCCACTGGAGTTCGAGTATAGCCTTTTTGCTATCTTTTGGCTTTTTCATGCAGCTCCCCTAGGTCTCGCTTTATCCATGCTTTGTTAGCATGTAGGCATTTTTTATGCATTAGCTTAGCGTGACATTCGCCTCAATTGCAATCCCCGATTCACGTCTGTTTGCGTACCTCATGCGCTGTCCGGTAGCCCCCCACCCCCTTCACATAAGCCAACAATTCCCCAAAAAACGGATGCCTGCACAGCGTGGACGAATCGCCCACCAGCAGCAGCTTGCGCCGTGCGCGGGTCATGCCCACGTTCATGCGGCGGATGTCAGACAGGAAGCCGATCTCGCCTTGGGCGTTGCTGCGCGTCAAGGTGATGGCAATGATGTCGCGCTCTTGGCCCTGAAACGAATCGACGGTGCCCACACTCAGCCTGCGTTGCAGCAGCAATTCGTTCAGCACGGCGCTGTCTTCGATGGCGTCTTTTAAATAGTTGATTTGGGCACGGTACGGTGCGATCACGCCAATGGTCAGCGGGCGCTGATCTGGGTCGGTGGGTTGGCCCAGCGCCAGCAGCTGCGCCAGGCGTTCCAGCAGCAAGTGGGCTTCTTCGGGGTTGGCGGTTGAACGGCTTTCGGGGATGGCCAGTTCTTGAAAGCCACAGCCCGCCGTATCGATGAATTCCACGGGCTGGTCGGGTGCAGAACGCGGGTCATCAAAGCGCGGGTCGTAAGCGGCCAGGTCAGCGTCGCGCACGCTGGGGTGCGCCACCAGTTGGCCGCCATAAAACTTCTCGGAGCTGAAGCCCATGATGTGCGCGTGCATGCGGTATTGCACCTTCAGCATGCGGGCCGTGCCCGGTTGGCGCTGGATGCACTTTTCAAACAGGGTTTCGCGCAGGCCTTCGCGGGCGGCTTTTTCGCTTTTCACGGTGGGTGGCAGCTGGTGGTGGTCGCCCGCCAAAACCAGGCGCTGGCCCTTGGCAATCGGAATCCAGCAACCCGGCTCCAAGGCCTGGGCGGCTTCGTCAATGAAGACGGTCTCAAAGCCCAGGTGGCGAATATTGCGGTTGCTGGCACCCACCAGCGTGCAGGTGATGACTTGCACCGATTCGAGCACGTCCTCGGTCATGAAGCGCTCCAAATCGTCGGCGGCTTGGCGCAGCGTTCGGGCTTCTTCCTTTAGCCATAGGCGGCGCTGTCGCTCCTCAAAACCAAAGTTGCGCACACGTTCGCTGGCCGCCTCGCGGTGCTGTTCAGCGGTTTGGCGCATCGCGTGCATCTTGGCGTAGCTGGCGTGGGCCATCACCCCGGCGTCGAGCGTGTGCTTGAGCAGCAGCTCCGACACGCGGCTGGGGTTGCCAAGGCGGATCACATTCACACCGCGCTCGGCCAGCTTTTCGGTCAGCAGGTCCACGGCGGTATTGGAGGGGGCGCACACCAGCACGCGCCGCTCGCGCCGGATGGTTTCCAAAATGGCTTGCACCAGCGTGGTTGTTTTGCCCGTGCCGGGCGGGCCGTGGATGATGGCCACGTCTTGCGCCGTGACCACATGGCGCACCGCCGCCAGCTGCGAGTCGTTGAGCGCACTGGGGTAAAACAAGTCGTCGGCTTGGGGCTCGCGAAAGCGGGCTGCCTGAGCGCCCAGCAGCACGTCGCGCAGTTCGGCCAAGCGGTTGCCGTGTGCAGCCATGACAGTGCTCAGGGCCTGGTTCATCTCGCGGTAGCTGACCTCGTCAAAGGTCAGGTCAATACCCAGCGGACTGCCGTTGAGGGTGGTGCCGTCCCGCACCCAGTCGGGCAGCGCTTCTTTGGTGGTGGCCAACAGGAGCTTGTTGCGCCGCACGCGGCTGACCACGCCGCTGACCACGGGTCGGTCTGGCCCCGAATAGCCGGGCGCACTGCTGAACAGCGCCGCAGCCGCGCCCACCTGAAACAAATGCAGGTCTTGCCGATGTGCCGGGCGCTCCAGCTCCAGCACCACTTTGCCCCCAAACCCGATGTCTTCTTGGGTGATGGTGACGGGGTACCAAGTCAGGCCACGCCGACGGCGCTCTTTGATGCTGGAACTGGCGTTTTTGAGCTTGAACTGCGCCTGGTCTTCCTGTTGCTCCAGTTGCATGAGTGCACGCACATGGCGCAGCTCACGTTCAACAGAAAGATATGCGGTGGAGGTGGGTTCTTGGTCGGCCAAAGGGGAACGCAAAGGGGAAAAGAGGTGGACGCGACTCTAACCCAATGGCATGGGCTTTAACGCTGCACCTTGTGCGTGACAAATTTCACGAGGCCTTCGCTGGCTTCTTCGATCAAATCCAGCACATGCTCAAAGCCCTGGTCTCCGCCGTAATAAGGGTCGGGGATGACCGGGGCCTGCGTGGTGAGCAAAAACTCCGCCAAGCCCCGGATCTTGTGTTGGTGCTGCGCGGGGCATCTTTCTTCCAAGAGGGCGCGGTTGTCCCAATCCATGGTCAAGAGCAAATCAAAGGTTTCAAAGTCACTGTCCACCACCGGCCTGGCCCTCAAGTGCGCAAGCTCGTAGCCTCTTTTGAGGGCATGCTTTTGGCTGCGTTCATCGGGCGGCGCATCGGGGTGAAAGTTGTGTGTGCCTGCCGAGTCCACTTGGACTTTTTGCAAGAGGTTTTGCTCAGTCAGCCGTTTGAAGAACACCGCTTCTGCTGTAGGGCTTCGGCAGATGTTGCCCATGCAGACAAACAGGATTTTGTAAGCAGTTTCGTTCATGTCGTGCGGGATCAGGAGGTGGGTGTGTAGGGTCAAAAAAACTTGCTCAAAGCTTATGGCAAGCAGCCAGGTGGATGGCACAGGCTTGGGGCTATCCCCCCAATGGGTTCTGGGGAATAGGCGTGTCGGGGCACACTCTCACCATCAGGCGCAAACAATGGGTTTGTTGCGCCGCCATTGACACCAAGGGGAAGTGCCGTGGAGGCCAAATTTGCTGAGCGTCTTGCCAGCCTTTCAGAAGGGGACATTTCCGCCATCATTCAAATGGCTTGGGAAGACCGGACCGCGTTTGAAACGATTCAAGAGCGCATGGGTTGGTCAGAGCCGGACGTCATTCGCCTCATGCGACACGAGCTGCAGCCCAGTTCTTTTCGGATGTGGCGCGAGCGCATGAAAGGCCGCACCACCAAACACCGGGCACTGCGCAACCCCGACATGAAGTTTGACGACCAATCGATCGCCGACCATCGACGCGCCAACTGCTGATGCATCGATCCATGAAAAGGGTTGTTGAGAGAAGCGGCCTTGGCCAAAGGGCAATGACACCCATGGCCTCCAAGGGTTTTGCCGCGCCATCAGCTCCGATCTACATCGGCCGCCTGCGCTGAAGCGGGCAATCCAAAAACCCGGTCAAAGCACCAGGTGAACGCGATGGCATAGAAGAAAAAGAAGGCCAGCAGGCCCAAGTTGGCCACCAAGGCAGCGGTGAGCGAAATGTCGAGCCACAGCGACATGACCGGCAAAAGAATGATCACCAAGCCGCCCTCAAAACCCGCCCCATGGGCCAGCCGCCTGACAAAAGAGCGGCCACGCACCAATTGACGCGACTCCCAGCGCTCAAAGAGCCAGTTGAAGACGTAGTTCCACGTCAGCGCAATGCTCGACAACACGTCCGCCAGGCCCAATGTGGAGGTGGGCGACTTGTCAAAAGCCACACTCAGCACAGGCCCGACCACAGCGATGGCAATGGCCTCGTACAAAAGGGCCTGGAGAACGCGGCGGGTGGTGGGGGTCATGT
>JAKFXJ010000310.1 GCA_021731425.1 Limnohabitans sp.
TCAGCATCGCAGGTGGTGGCGACACGCTGGCTGCCATTGCCAAGTACGGCATTGAAGCGCAAGTGGGCTACATCTCGACCGGCGGTGGTGCATTCCTGGAAATTCTGGAAGGCAAGACATTGCCTGCCATTGAAATTTTGAGCCGTCGCGCTGCGGCGGAATGACCTTTTTTAACTTTTTAATTTTTCAAGGAGCCCCTCATGGCATTGGTTTCATTGCGCCAGGTCCTCGACCATGCGGCCGAGTTTGGTTACGGCATTCCCGCTTTCAACGTCAACAACCTCGAACAAGTACAGGCCATCATGGAAGCGGCGCAAGCCACGGGCAGCCCGGTCATCTTGCAGGCATCTGCAGGGGCCCGCAAGTACGCAGGTGAGGCCTATCTGCGCCACATGGTGTTGGCCGCCATCGAGACGCACCCTGACATTCCAGTGGTCTTGCACCAAGACCACGGCGCCACGCCCGCGCAGTGCCAGCAGTCCATCCGCTCGGGCTTTTCGAGCGTGATGATGGACGGCTCGCTAATGGCCGACGCCAAAACGCCTGCCAGCTATGAGTACAACGTGAGCGTGACGCAAAAGGTCTGCGAGATGGCCCACGCCGTGGGTGTGTCGGTTGAGGGTGAATTGGGTTGCCTGGGCTCGCTGGAAACCGGCGAAGCGGGCGAGGAAGACGGTGTGGGGGCCGAGGGCAAACTCAGCCACGACCAGATGCTGACCGACCCAGAGCAGGCCAAGGACTTTGTGGCCCAAACAGGCGTGGATGCGCTGGCCATTGCCATTGGCACGAGCCACGGTGCCTACAAGTTCACCCGTCCGCCCACAGGCGACATCTTGGCCATGGACCGCATTGCCGCCATCCATGCCGCCATTCCCAACACCCACTTGGTGATGCACGGCAGCTCCAGCGTACCGCAAGAGTGGTTGCAGATCATTCGCCAATACGGCGGCGACATCAAGGAAACCTATGGTGTGCCGGTCGAAGAGATTGTGCGCGGCATCCAAAGCGGTGTGCGCAAGGTCAACATCGACACCGACATCCGCTTGGCCATGACCGGTGCCATGCGCCAGGTGTTTGCCCAGCAGCCCTCGGAGTTCGATCCACGCAAAGCCTTGGCGGCTGCCAAAAAGGCGGCAGCGGGCATCGTCAAAGCTCGCTTTGAAGCCTTTGGTTGCGCCGGTCAAGCCCAAAAAATCCGCCCTGTCAGCCTCGACGCCATGGCCGCGCGTTACACGAATTGAGGCAGATCAAAGCCTATCAAGTGATTTCTTTTATGGTTGAGGCATTGTGGTTTAGGGTGTGTTTGGTACACACACCCTGATTGGGGGCTCTGTCACAGGAGCCCCCTTTTTTTCAACCTCCTCAACGCCGCCAGTTGCAAGTCAACCCAGGCGCTTGCGTGCCGTCAGGCCCAGCAAGCCCGACATGCCTTGGTGTCCCGTGCCTTCGTTGATCTCAGCCTCGTAAGTTCGCAGGTCCAGGATGTCCAGCTCGCCAAAGGCGTCCAGCATCAGGGCCTCGTCGTACATGTGCGCCAATTTGCCGGGGCCGCCCGTGTTGAAGTCCAGCTGGCGTGGCGTATAGCCCTGAATGATCAGGGTGCCGCCGGGCTTGAGGCCGTCTAGCATGCGAGCAAACAAGATGCTGCGCTCATCGGGTGTCGCGAACTGGAAAAAGATACCCACCACGTTGTTGTAGTGCGCGGGCCGCCATTCAAATGACTGCCAGTCGCTGCAAACAAAATTCACAGCCACTTGGCGGCTTTGGGCCAAGGCGTGGGCTTTGCGGACGGCGTTGTCCGAGAAATCAAAAGCATCGACTTGCAGGCCTTGCTGGGCCAGAAACACGCCGTTACGGCCCTCGCCATCGGCCACGGCCAGCGCGTTGCCGGGCGACAGGTGTGCCGCTTGCGCTAGCAAATACGCGTTTGGCGCTTCACCAAATACATAGTGCTCGGCAGCAAAGCGTTGGTTCCAAGTTTGTTGGGGGTTGTTGAATGTGCTCATCGGGTGACTCCTTCAAACCCGAGAGGCTAGCAGAGCTCAAAGGGCCATGTGCCACTGGAAAACCGAGTTTGGGGCCTTCGGCACCAAGGGCGCGGCCAAGGGTTTGAACTTGAAGCGGTTGATGACTGGTGTTTCAACGTGTGTTTGAAGGGGTTGCGCCGGTACAAAATCAGACAAGGCAGCCTGGCTCAGGGTATCGATGATCACCTTTTCAAGCCCCCACTCGAAGTCAGCGGCGTCAATGGTTTGTTCACCGCTGCTTTGTTGGGTCAGGGTGGGTTCGAAAACCGATGCGATGTCCCATATGGAAATCAGGGCCAAGTCGCCACGTATTTCATAACCGCCACCAGGTCCTTTGCGAGACGAGACGATGTGTCGGTCTTTCAGTGACTTGAGGATGCTCTCCAAATTGGAGACCGACAGATGCAGACGTTGCGAAAGCTCCGTGGTGGATACCCGCCCAAGATTTTGTTGGGCGGCAATGAAAACGCACACATCCATGGCGTTGATCGTTTTGTTTGAGATCATGGGATGAACCTCCAGTGAGTAGGATTTTGGGGTCTACAACTCCTCAATTCAACAATTTTTTAAATTTATCAAGGATTTCGTCATAAAATCTACTCAATACCTAAACAATATATCGGTATGACAAATACACAAGACGTTCAGTCGCCCCTTTATCGCATTGGTGCTGTTTCTTTGGCCACCGACGTTCCGGTTTCCACTTTGCGAATTTGGCAAACTCGTTATGGGGCATTCAGTCCGGTCAAGACCGAAGGCAATCAACGCTTGTTTGCCGAACACGATGTGATCAAGGCTCGCTTGCTCAAACAGTTGTCTGGGGCGGGGCATGGCATTGGCAACATCGCCCGTTTGGATTTGGGGCAGTTGCGCCAGCTGTTCCACCGTGACCAGGAGGCCCCTACACCACAGGCATTGGCCCAACCCGTGTGTTTGGCGGTCGTGGGATTGGGTTTGGCCAACCGCATTGAATCGCGACCATTCGATGCGGTGTTGAGCCAGCACCGCATCCAAGTCACCGACGTGTTCGATGACTTGGCTTCCGCGCGTCATGCGCCTTTGTCCGACAAGCCGCAAGTGCTGCTGATCAAGGTTAATTCGCTGCAGGACTCGGTCTTTGAGTCGATTCAGGTGCTTATGCAGCGCCAGCCCTTTGCGCAGACCATCGTGCTCTACCACTTCGCCCCCGACAAGATTGTGCAAACCATGAAGCGGGCGGGCTTGACGGTTCGGCGCGATCCCATCTCGGACAGCGAGTTGGCCGAGTTACTGCAGTCGATTTTGTTTGTCGACCGCGATCGGGCGCAAGCCTATGGCCACCAAGGTGCAGTGATCGCTGGGCGCAAATATTCAGACGACACCTTGCGGCGTGTGGCGGGCATATCCACCAATGTGTTGTGTGAGTGTCCCAAGCATGTGGCCGAACTGATTGCCCAATTGGCCAGTTTTGAGGCCTACAGCCACGAGTGTTTGAACAAGAACACCGAAGACGCGCACCTGCATTCGTATTTGGGTGCCATCTCCGGTTCAGCCCGAAGCCTGTTCGAAAACGCCCTCGAAAAAATTGCCCAACACGAGGGCATTGATTTGCGCGAATCGGCGCCGTTAAATGCGCCGAGCCAACACGACCGCGGCCGCTGATCCAGAACCGACCAGGGCGCACCACAAGCGCAAAAGCCAAGTTCTTTGTGGGCCTGCCAAGGTGGCCGCTTCGTCGCGGTGGTGTTGTTCATCGGCCTGGCAGCGCTGCAGCAATGGCAGCAGGCCTTCGGGGCCGCCGTGCACCTGTAGATGCTCAATTTGCTGTTGGTAATGCACATCCACAAAGGTCTCGACCGCGGCAATGGTGCCGTACACGGCGCGGCGGCCGAACAGCGCGGGCAGCGCCCCGGTCAGCCAGCCTGCGATGCACCAAGGCACCAACAAACGGCTTGGCCGGTAAGCGGGTAACCAAGCTTCAAGCAGTCGCAGGTGTTCGGCTTCGGTGTCGCCGTGTTCTTTGGCAAAGGCCAGCAACTCGGCATCTTGCCGCAAGCGGGCCACAGCGGTAATGCCTTGGTAAATGTAAACAGCACCAGTCTCTCCCGCGTGGTCAGAGCGCATCTCGCGCACCATGTGCCGAGACAGTTGGCTAGTGAGTGGTTCAGTGTGTGCTGGCTGATTCACGGCATGAATTTGTTGGCGGTCTTGTCTGGATCTGGATCGCATCCTATAGGTCAAGCTGTGACCTTGGACCACTGGGGCCCATTGGGTTGAATCGGAACGGAGTTTTCTCGAGAGGTTTTGCCGGTTCAAGGTCACTGAGGGTCAACCGAGGTGGAAATATAATTTGTCGCTGATATAAACGAAAGTCATTGAATGTCTACAAGCTTGAAGCTTTTTTTGAGTGGGATCACGATTGTTCTGGGATTGCAAGCTTGTAGCCCTGAGGTGGCACTGCCCAATGTTTCACTGGAGCAAGCCCGTGCCGAGCACGAGGCGGGCAAAGTGCTGATGATCGACATCCGTGAGACGCAAGAGCACGCCACGGGTGTGGCTCAAGGCGTGGTTTTGCTGCCCATGAGCCAGGTGGCGCAGCGCGTGGCCGAGATTCCCAAGCAAGTCGATCAACCGGTTTTGTTGATCTGCAACACTCAAAACCGCTCGCGTGCCGTGACCGAGGCACTGAAAGAGCAAGGCTTCACCAACATCCGTTATGTCAACGGCGGCATGAGCGAGTGGGCCAAACGCGGCTGGCCCATGGTCAAGCCACAAGACTTGGTGGGACCGCCTAAATCTTGATGTAGAGCAAATGGGGATTTCAGTGGCAGATATAAACTGAGACTTATATAAGGTCTTTTGGTGCGTCCCAACACCCTGGGCCTGGGTTCAGTTTGTCCTCACCATCAGAAAGGTAAGCTCCATGAGCACGTTTGACCACCCCGGCTTGATGCAAGACATCAACGAATGCCTGGTCCCGTTTCGCAAAAGCCAGCCCGACGCGATGAAAGGCTTTGGCCAATTGGCTCAGGCGGCCATGGCGGAGGGTGCGTTGAGCACCAAACACAAGGAGCTGATGGCACTTGCGATTGGCGTCACACAGCGCTGCTCAGGTTGCATCGGTTTTCACGTCAAAGCCTTGATCAAACTCGGGGCCACGCGGGCCGAGCTGGAGGAAATGCTGGCGGTGTGCGTGTACATGGGCGGCGGCCCGGCCTTGATGTACGCGGCAGAAGCTGTCAAAGCCTGGGATGACCTTCAGGCAGCGCAGGCTTGAGCCATGAGCGAAAAACGCATTTCGGTCACGCTGACCCAGCAGCACGATTACCGATTCGACATCCGTTTTGATGACAGCATGCCGGTGCTGACCAGCGACGAGCCCGCGCCCTTGGGCACGGGCCTGGGGCCGTCGCCCGTGCAGTTGCTCTGTGCTGCTGTGGGCAATTGCCTGAGCGATTCGTTGCTGTTTGCCTTGCGCAAATTCAAACAAGCCCCCGAGCCTTTGCGCTGCGAGGTGCAAGCTGAAGTGGGTCGAAATGTCGATGGCCGCATACGCGTGTTGGAGATGGCGGCCAATTTGCACTTGGGGGTAAGCGCCGCTCGGCTCGAGCAGCTCGAGCGTGTGTTGGGCCAGTTCGAAGGTTTTTGTACCGTCACCCAAAGTGTTGGGCAGGGCATTCCGATCCAGGTCCGGGTGCTCGACGCCGATGGCGTGGTGCTCAAGTCCTGAGCGGACTGCACCCTGATTTCAGGCGAATTTGGTCAACATTTCCGCCACGTGCTCCGGCGACTGGTCCCCTTGCTCGATCATGCAGCCGACCATGGAGAAAAAGGATTTGTCCAGCGCCTTGCGGGCGGCGGCCATTTGTTGAGCAATCTTTTCGCAATCGGCATCGGCTTCGATGAGTTTTTGCAAGCCGCGAAGCTGCCCTTCAATGCGGGCCAGGCGGGCGCACAGGTTTTTCTTTTTCTCGGCGTTCACGATGCGGCTCATGCAGGTCTCCTGATGGGCCCCTGATGAGAGGGCGGGGCCGTTGGAGCGCCATGATAGCTTTTTGCGATGAGGCTTGAAATGGACGGACATGCGCGAGCCCGCCAGATGCCGGGTCCCAATGGCCGGGACATGAAGGATCGTGGGTTTTAACCCGGCGAGAACAAGGCCCGGTCGCTGGAGGTTTGTTCGTATTGCCGCGCGATGTTGGCGCAGACCAGATCGCACAGGGCGTAGATGGAGGGGTCGCTCACTTTGTAGAACACACTCGCGCCACGGCTTTCGCGGGCCACGATGCCGTGTTGGGCCAGGTAAGACAGGTGGCGCGACACGTTGGCCGAGGAGTAGCCCGACAACTGGGCCAACTCGCCCACGTTGTGTTCGGCCTCGCGCAGCAGATTGAGGATTTGCAGGCGTGTGGGCTCAGACAGCGCCTGGAAGTAGGCAGCAATCTGTTCAAGTGCTTTGGCTGGCAAGTCTTTCATGGGCGCTCCATTACACAACAATTTCAAACAATGAAGAACAGGGTTTGACAAGGTGCTGCAATTGATTGTATCATTGCGCACATACGCAAACAACCAAATATGCAAAATCAACGGTTTGACGGAGAAGTTTTGATGAACAGACGATCGATTTTGGCTGCGGCCATGGCTTTTGCAGGCTTGACCAGCGCCCCTGTTTGGGCCAATGCCGAGGCGGCAGCGGTCAAAAGTGTGGCCGCCCAGGCCAGTGTGGCGGGTGCCCAAGAGGTGAGTTTGGATGCCGTGGTCGAGGCGGTGCGACAAGCCACCTTGTCGGCCCAGGTCCCTGGGGCTATCGTCAGTTTGAACGTGAAGGCTGGAGACCGGGTGCGGGCGGGCCAAGAGTTGCTGCGAATCGACGCCAGCGCTGCACAGCAAAATGTGGCGGGCAGCACCGCTCAGCTCGAAGCCGCACAGGCCAATTTGCGCGTGGCCAGCAAAGAGCTGGACCGCCAAAAGCAACTCTTCCAAAAGCAATACATCAGCCAGGGTGCTCTTGAACGCGCCCAAGCCCAGTACGACGCAGCCCAAGCCCAGGTGCAGGCCCAGCAAGCGCAAACCCGCGCCGCCCAAACCCAAACCGGTTTCTTCAGTGTGCGTGCCCCTTTTCATGGCGTGGTGTCTGATGTGCCCGTCACCTTGGGTGACATGGCCATGCCGGGACGCCCCTTGGTGACTTTGCACGATCCCTCAGCTTTGCGCGTGAGCGCGGCCGTGCCGCAGTCGATGATTGAAGGTGTTCGCAAGCAGCTGAAATCGGTGCGTTACGAGATCGCGGGCCACACCAGCGTGGCCGCTGCCAGTGTGCAAATGCTGCCCGCTGTAGACCCGGTGACACACACCGCGCAGTTGCGTGTGGCTTTGCCTGCGGGCATTGAAGGCTTGGTGCCCGGCATGTTTGCCCGGGTTTGGGTGCCTGGCAGTTTGGCCAGTGTTGCGACTCAGAACGGAACTCAAGATGCCGTCACAAGTGGCCGTGTCTTCTTGCCGATCACAGCCATCGTGCGCCGCGCCGAGATGACCGGTGTTTACGTGATGGATGCACAAGGCAAACCACGTTTGCGCCAAGTGCGCTTGGGCCGCACCACGGGCCAGACCGTCGAAGTGCTGTCCGGTGTCAGCGCGGGTGAGCAGGTGGTGAGTGAGCCCGCCAGCCTTGGCAAGAAACTCTGAAAGCGAATCCCATGAGCGAGCAAAAAATGGGCATTTCAGGCCGCATTGCGGCGATGTTTCAGAGTGCGCAGATCACGCCGTTGCTGGCGCTGGTAGCGTTTTTGCTGGGTGTGTTTGCCGTGATGGTGACGCCCCGCGAAGAAGAGCCCCAAATCAACGTGACCATGGCCAACGTGATCGCGCCTTTCCCGGGCGCGTCGGTGCGCGAAGTGGAGCAAATGGTGGCGATCCCGGCCGAGCAGGTGCTCTCCAAGATCGCTGGCGTGGAACATGTTTATTCGGTCTCTCGCCCCGGCGTGGCCATCCTGACAGTGCAGTTCAAGGTGGGCGTGCCGCGCACCGAGGCGCTGGTCAAGTTGCACGACACGATCCGCGAAAACTCGGACTGGTTACCTCGCAACTTGGGGTTGCCTGAGCCTTTGATCAAGCCCAAGGGCATCGACGATGTGCCCATTGTGTCCCTCACCTTGCACGGCAAAAACGCAGACGTGAGCGCTTTTGATCTGGAGCGCGTGGCGCACAGCATCGAGGCCGACATCAAGCGCGTGCCCGGCACCCGCGATGTGGTCACTATTGGCGGCCCGCGCCGCGCGGTGCTGGTGCAGATCGACCCGCAGCGCATGAACGGCTCGGGCGTCACCGTGCACGACTTGCGTATGGCCTTGCAGTCGGCCAACCTCGGCTTACCCGTGGGGGAGTTGTTGGGCGCCAATCAGAGTGTGGCCATCGAGGCCGGTCCTCACCTGGCGCAAGCGGGCGACGTGGCCGATTTGGTCGTGCAAGTGGTGCAGGGCAAGCCCGTCTTTTTGAAAGACGTCGCCAGCGTGAAAGACGGCCCCATGCCCGCCGAGCGTTATGTCTGGCACGGCAACAACGACAAAAATGGCGGCGAAGAGTTTGCCGCTGTGACGCTGTCAATCACCAAAAGATCGGGCGAGAACGCCATCGATGTGGCCAATGGCGTCAAGAGCCGCGTCGAGAAACTGCAGGGCACCGTGATCCCTGACAACGTGCAGGTGGTGGAGACCCGCAACTACGGTGAAACCGCCAACGACAAGGCACAAAAACTGATTCAAAAGCTGCTGTTTGCCACTGCTTCGGTGGTGGCGCTGGTGTTCATGGCGCTGGGTCGCCGCGAGGCGGCCATCGTCGGCGTGGCGGTCATCTTGACGCTGACGGCGACTTTGTTCGCCTCTTGGGCCTGGGGCTTTACGCTCAACCGCGTGTCGCTGTTTGCCCTGATTTTCTCGATTGGTATTTTGGTGGACGACGCGATCGTGGTGGTGGAGAACATCCACCGCCACCAGCAGCTTTTCCCAGGCAAGAGTCTGCGCGAAATCATTCCCGGCGCGGTGGACGAAGTCGGTGGCCCCACCATCTTGGCCACCTTCACCGTGATCGCGGCCTTGTTGCCCATGGCGTTTGTGAGCGGCTTGATGGGTCCCTACATGAGCCCGATTCCGATCAATGCGAGCTTGGGCATGTTGCTGTCGCTGGCCATTGCCTTTGTCATCACGCCTTGGTTGTCTGGCATGTGGATGAAGCCGTCTTCGGGTCATGCGCACGACGAGAATGCAACGGGTGGGGGCCACAAGGGTCTGAGTGCCAAGCTCGAACCCCTGTTCGAAAAAATCTTCAAGCCTTTGCTCGACACCCAATCGGGTGGGCGCAACCGCAAATTGTTGGGTCTGGGCATTGCGGGTTTGATTGCCTTGTCTTTGGTGCTGCCGGTCACCGGACTGGTCATGCTCAAGATGCTGCCCTTTGACGACAAGTCAGAGTTCCAGGTCGTGGTGGACATGCCTGCGGGCACACCGCTTGAGAAAACCGCCGCAGTGATGCGCGAACTGGGCGGCCACCTGGCCACCGTGCCTGAGGTCACGCATTACCAAGCCTATGTGGGCACCGCCTCGCCCATCAACTTCAACGGTCTGGTGCGCCAGTACTACCTGCGTGCAGCCTCCGAGTTGGGCGATATCCAGGTGAATCTGGTGCGCAAGTCCGAGCGCAGCGACAAGAGCCATGTGATTGCCACGCGTGTGCGTCCGGCCTTGCAAGAGATTGGCCGCAAGCACGGTGCCAACGTCAAGGTGGTCGAAGTGCCCCCGGGCCCGCCCGTGATGTCGCCCATCGTGGCCGAGATTTATGGGCCAGATGCCGAAGGTCGCCGCCAGGTGGCCCAGTCGGTGCGTGCTGTGTTTGAAAAGACCGAAGGTGTGGTGGACATCGATGACAGCTCGATTGCCGATGCGCCGCGCAAGCTGCTGCTGGTGGATCGCCGCAAAGCAGCCGTGCTTGGCGTGTCGCAACAAGCCATCGTGACCACCTTGCGTGCCGGTTTGGCGGGTGAGTCGGTCACCTATTTGCACGACGGCAGCAAGTACCCGGTGCCCGCCTTGATTCAGCTGCCCGAGCAGCTGCATGGTGATCTGGATGCCTTGCTGCAACTGGGCGTGAAAAGCGCCACGGGCAAGGTGGTGGCCATGCGCGAGCTGATCACCGTGAGCGACACCCTGCGTGAGCAGCCGGTCATCCACAAAGACATGCTGCCCGTGAACTTTGTCAACGCCGACATGGCTGGCAAGGTGGACAGCCCCTTGTACGGTCTGTTCAAGATGCGTGGTGACGTGGCCCAGATCATCGGCCCGGACGGTGAGCGGATTGAAGAGTATTTCATCAGCCAGCCCGATGACGCTTGGCGCGGCTACAGCATCAAGTGGGATGGCGAGTCGCAAATCACGTATGAGACTTTCCGTGACATGGGTGCAGCCTATGGGGTGGGCCTGATCTTGATCTATTTGCTGGTGGTGGCCCAGTTTGGCTCCTACCTCACGCCGCTGATCATCATGGCACCCATTCCGCTGACCATCATTGGGGTGATGCAGGGCCACGCCTTGCTGAATGCCCAATACACCGCCACCAGCATGATCGGCATGATCGCGCTGGCAGGCATCATCGTGCGCAATTCAATTTTGCTGGTGGACTTCATCAACCTGCAGGTGAACAGCGG
>JAKFXJ010000249.1 GCA_021731425.1 Limnohabitans sp.
ACGCACCGCACCTGGATCTCAGCCCAGCTGAAGAAAAACCCGCCCACCCTCCACCTTGACCGGCCAGGTCTTGGCGGGTTCTGTGGCGGGGCCACAAGCCACCGAGCCATCGCGCAGGCTGAACTGCGCTTGGTGGAAGGGGCATTCGATGTGGTCGCCCTCCACAAAGCCGTCGCACAACTTGGCGTTGCCGTGGGTGCACAGGTTGTTGATGGCAAACACCTCGCCCTCCACGCTGAACAGCGCAATGTCTTGGCCTTCGGGCGTCACGGCGATGCCAGCGCCTTCAAACAGGTCGGCCTCGGCGGCCACGTCGGTCCAGTTTGTCATGGTCATATCGGGTAAATGATGGCGTTGGGGATCATTTCGCTGTCGTACACACACAGGCGCTCGGCGAACTTCAGGCCTTCAGGGGTCAACACGATGGTATCGATGTAGCGGCCCACGTTGAACACGGTGCTGGCCTTGTCGAGTTTGGTGCGGAACACCGCGTAGTTGGCCTCGGCGTGGATGCGATCACCCTCCACACTTCGCACCACAGGCGCACCCACTACATGCCGCTGGTAATACGGGTCGTGGTACAGCGTCTCTTGGATACCGTAGACACGGTCTTTGAGCATGCCCTTGCTGGTGAACGACAGGGTGCATAGCGGAAAACCGCGCTCGTGGTTTTCTCGCGGAATGAGTTTGTACACGCACTGCTCGGTAAAAAACTCAGGCCACAAATCCCAGTGGCCGCTGTCCACGGCCAGGGCGTAATCTGCATACAGGCGGCTCAAGGCCATGTGGGTTTCAAAACTCACCATGGGGATCGTGCTCATGGGGTTCATGCCTCCATCACTTTGCGCCAGTAAGCGTACATGCCCCGAATGAGCGTTTCGGTCACCATGTGGTCGGTCTCGCCCACATCGCGCCCGCCCAGCTCCACCAGCATGCGGTGCTCGGGTTTGGTCTCAAAGGCCTGTTGCGAGAACTCGATCACCTCACCGTCGTCCGCGCTCACAAAACCGGCCGGGCCAAACAGGTTGGTCTGGCGCAAGCGGCGCTCGGTCATGTCAGGCGTGTCGTCTTCAAAACCAAAGTGCGTCCAGACAAAATCAAACGCGCCATGGCCGTCGGGCTGGATGTGGCGGGTTGACACGCTGTTGACCTGCTGCTGAAAAATCACGCTCGGGAACAGCGTCATCATCACCGCCGTGGGCATCTGGTCTTCCATTTGCCACCAGCCCTCGGGCACGATGTCCAGAAAACTGGCGTCGTGCAACTTCATGCTTTCCTTGAAGCTGCTCACCTGCGTGACCTGCGAGGCCTGCCCCGTGGCCTGGCCCGCGCTGCCTCGGGTCGAGATCATGGCGGCGTGGCGGTGGTGCGCGTCCATGCGCAGCTCGCTCTTGTTGTCGGCCCGCCAAAGGCCAAAGGTCACAAACCAGGTGTGCAGAAGGCCGGGGTGGTAGGGGTCCTTGATGTTCTCTTGCATCAGCTTCCAGTTGCCCGGAATGCGCTGGCGGTTGTAGCCCAGCACCACCAGCTTGCGACCATTGAACAGGCGGTCAAAGTACTTCAAGATGGTCGGGCCCATGAAGTCTTCGAGCGACTCCACAGCATGGTCAAAGGACGCGAACACCACACCGCCACGGGTGGCGACTTTCAAGGCCGTGAGGCCGTGGTCTTTGGGGTCAAAATCGGCGGGCATGCCACCGTTGACTTTGCCGTCTTGCCGCACACCACGCCGAAACGGCACGCCCTGCAAGTCGCCCTTGAGGGTGTAGCTCCACTGGTGATAGGGGCAGACAAACTCTTTTTTGTTGCCGTGGCGTTCACGGCAAAACTGCATGCCGCGGTGGGCGCAGACGTTCTCGACCACATGGATCTGCCCATCGGTGCTGCGCGTCATGATGACCGAGCGCTCGCCCACCACGGTGCGCTTGAAGTCACCGGGGTTCGGCACCTCAGCCTCCAGACCCACATAGCTCCAGTGGCTTTTGTAGAAGAAGCGCTCCAGCTCCTTTTTGTGCAGCGCCTCGCCGGTGTACACGGCAAAAGGGACACGGCTGGTGCCGGGCGTTTCCCAGCGGATAGGGTGTTCGGTCATGCGCGATATCTTATTTGAACTGTCAAATGCTCACCTTGTCAGACCGTGAAGCCCCGCATTCACGGTTTTCGAGACGCTTGATGACACGCCCTCCTACAATCCCTGCCATGCTCCAATTCGACCTGCTCAAAACCGACCCTTCCAGCCACGCCCGTCGCGGCACGCTGACCCTGAACCATGGTGTGGTGCAAACGCCCATCTTCATGCCCGTCGGCACGTATGGCACCGTCAAAGGCGTGATGCCGCGCAGTCTGCACGAGATGGGCGCACAAATCATTTTGGGCAACACCTTCCACCTGTGGATGCGCCCGGGCCTGGACATCATGAAAGGCTTTGGCGGCCTGCACCAGTTCGAAAAGTGGGACAAACCCATCTTGACCGACTCGGGTGGTTTTCAGGTCTGGTCGCTGGGCGACATGCGCAAGATCACCGAAGAAGGCGTGACCTTTGCCAGCCCCGTGAACGGCGACAAGCTCTTCATGTCGCCTGAAGTGAGCATGCAGATCCAGACCATCCTGAACTCCGACATCGTGATGCAGCTCGACGAGTGCACGCCTTACGAGACCAAGGGGCACTTGACCACCGAGGCCGAAGCGCGTAAATCCATGGAGATGAGCCGACGCTGGGCTGTGCGCAGCAAGGACGAATTTGCGCGATTGGAAAACCCCAATGCCTTGTTTGGCATCGTGCAAGGCGGCATGTTTGAAAACCTGCGCCAGGAATCGCTCGACGCCTTGGTAGAAATGGACTTCCCGGGCTACGCGGTCGGCGGCGTGAGCGTGGGCGAGCCCAAAGACCTGATGCTGCAAATCATGGCGCACACGCCCCACCGCCTGCCCGCCCAAAAACCGCGCTACCTGATGGGCGTGGGCACCCCTGAGGATTTGGTGCAAGGCGTGGCCGATGGTGTAGACATGTTCGACTGCGTGATGCCCACCCGCAACGCCCGCAACGGCACGGTGTTTACCCGCTTTGGCGACCTGAAGCTGCGCAACGCGCGACACAAGAACGACCCGCAACCGCTCGACACCAGCTGCACCTGCCACGCCTGTGCAGGTACGTCAGGCGTGTCGTGGGACCAGGGCGGGCGCGAGGGTTTCAGCCGCGCTTACATGCACCATCTGGACCGCTGCGGCGAAATGCTCGGCCCTATGCTGACCACCATCCACAACCTGCACTACTACCTGAACCTGATGAACGAAGTGCGCGAGTCGCTGGACGCGGGTCAGTTCTCTCAGTTCCGGTCGCAATTCAAGTCAGATCGTGCGAGGGGCGTGTGATCAATCGGTCGTGAACACCGTCAGCACCCCGGTGTAACCGTACAGCTGCTGGCGTGCGATTTCGCCTGCTGCAAAAAAGCCCACCAGCGGCACATCGCCCAAGGCATGCCGGATGATCTGCATCTCGGCACTCGGCCCGCCAAAGTGCGGGCCACCGCGCCCAGTACAGCTCACATACACAGCACCCGCAATGCGCTGGCCCGCTTGGGGCACCGTGGGCACCGGGTCGTCGCTCATGGCATTGATCGCCTCGATGGACAGCATCTCAGGCTCCAAAGCTTCGCGAATTTCGGCGCAGACGCGCACCAGATCGGCACGGGCCGCTTGCACATCGCGGCGGCAAAACGTCAAACGCATGCCCGGCGCCAAGTGCTCGGCAATCGCCACGCCTTGACGCCCAGGGTCCAAGCCAATGATGTGGCGCACACGCACGTCGTTGCCCAGATTGCCTGCACGGCCCACGCCAGATTGCCCGGGCGCACTCAGGCCCACCAAAGTTGATCGCACCACGGCAACGGCTTTTTGAGGTTCGCGCAAGCTGATGTCCAGATCGGCCAACATGACGTCCAGCGCAGGCTCTCCCGCCAACTTGAGCACCACATGGCCTTCAGCTTCGGTGATCTCGCGCTCAACAGCGACCGGTTGGCAGCCTTGTGTCACCCGCGACAAAAGCGACACATCGGGTGAGAACGCGACGCCACTCAAGCCACCTTCGAGCACACCGCCGTGCACTTCGGCCCCACCCGCGTCCTCGGCCCTCACCGCAAACTGCACGCTGCGCGTGCGGCTGGCGCTCAAACCGCCAAACAAATAGCCTTGCTGCGTGCGCTCAGCCATCTCTTTGATCAGCTCGGTCAGGTCGGGTGTGTTTGGGTCGGCGTGCACCAAAGCGGTATCGGCCCAGCCCGATGGCAGCGGCAACACCCCAGAAAACACCCGGTATTGCTCGGGCGTCAGGTCGCACAGCATGAGCGCCATGGCCGGTTCGTCAAAGTACTCGGCGTTGTTCACCGCCACGCCAATGCCCACCGTGCCTGCCCAGTCGGGCACCTCGGGCAAGGCCTGGCGCAGATGGTCGAGCAGCGCTTGCGCCTCGGGCGCGTAATGGTCGGTGATGTAAAGCAAGCCCAAACGGGGCTGGCTGGCGTAATCGGGCAAACCCATCTGAGCACGCAACTGCGCCAGCACCAGGCCAGCGGCCATGCGCCACTGCGGATGGGTGGCGTGGCCACAAGGAAACAGCTTCATGATGCTTTTCGCTTGGCGGCCGCCTTGCGCGGCGCAGATTTGGCAACCGGTTTGGTTTTGGCAGCGGCTGACTTTTTGGCCATGGCCTTTTTGGCGGGGCTTGGTTTTTTGCCAGCGGCTGACGTGCTGGCCCCTTTGGGTGTCATGCCCGTCTTCATGGCTTCGGCGGCCACGTCTTTGACGGCCGCTGCGGCAATGTTTTGAAACTGCTGGGTCAAGGCTCCCCACCACTGCATCGGGTCCACCGCGGGCTTGGCTGAGGCGGCCCCCGTCGAAGGCTCTTCAGTCCACTCTTTCTCCGGATCAGGCTCTGGCTGAACGGGTTCGGGCTGCGGTGCGGCCTGCTGGGGCGCAGCAGCTTGCGGCTCTGGTGCAGGCGCTTTGACCGTGAAGGCCTTGGCCAAGTCGGCCATGTTCACGTTCATGCTCTGCAGCGTGGACAAGGTCATTTTTTGCACCTCCATCGCTTGGATGGTGGCCTTGAGCGCCGTGGTGTTTTGCTCTAACCAAAAGAGCACCGACTTCAACTCTTGAATGCGTTTGTCGATGTCTTCGATGCTGAGCGTAGGCGCCACCCAACTGGCCATGCCGGGCACGGCACCCGCGTTGGCACCAGGTGCGGCCTGCGCTGCCGAATTGGACAGGTTTTGTAAAAAGTCAAAACCCGGTACGAATTTGCCAAAGCCGAAGGCGGATGAATCGCTCATGGTGTCTCCTGAAAAAGGACTGAGCAAAGCTTACCCGAAGACGCTTTCAAACAGTCTGACGCACTCAAAACGCATGGTCTGCCGTGAACGTGACCCGGTGTAGCTTGCGGTGCTGCGGGTAAAAGTCGGCCACGGCGTAGTGCTGGGTCGAGCGGTTGTCCCACACCGCCAATGAATGGGGCTGCCAACAAAACCGCGCCTGCACTTCGGGCGCTGTGATCAGCCCAAACAACTGCGCCAGCAAGGCGTCGCTTTGCGTGCGCGGCAGGCCGTGGATGTGGGTGGTGAAGGTGGGGTTCACATACAAAATCTTTTTGCCTGTGACGGGGTGCACACGCACCACCGGGTGCGTCACGGGCGGGTATTTGGCGCGAGCAGCCTGCAGCTGCTCGCCCGTGGCATCTTGGCGCAGCAAGTATTCGGTCCAGCCGGTCACCTCCCAGGTGTGCATGGCACTCAGGGTTTCCAGATAGGCTTTGAAGTCAGCAGGCAAAGCCTCGTAGGCGGTGGTCATGCTGGCCCAGACGGTGTCGCCACCGCTGGCCGGAATGACTTGCGCATAGAGGCTGGTGCCGATGGGTGGATTGGCCTGCCAGGTGATGTCGGAATGCCAATTGTTGTTGGCAGCCGGGCGCTTGGCGGTGCTTTCCACAATTTCAATCTCGGGCTGGCTCTCCACTCGGGGAAAGAAGGCTTTGACTTCGTTGACTTGGCCAAAACTGCGCGTGAAGACCACCTGCTGAGCAGGGGTGAGCACTTGATCCCGAAAAAAGATCACCTCGAACCGGGCCAAAGCGTCCTTCAGCTCGGTTTGTGCCAGATCACTCAAGGGTTGCGACAAGTCCAAACCATGGAGCGTGGCCCCGATGTTCGGGGTGAAGGGCTTGGCAACAAAGCTTTGGTACAACGCGGGGGAGTGGATCCAGGAGGTCATCTTTCAATCATGCCAGAGCACTTCAAGCAGGTGCCAACCAGCGCTTGAGCAACACGGGCGTCGGTGGACCAATCACCCTTTGGGTCTGGCCTTTGGCGTCCACCAAGACCACATAAGGCGTGACGTTGGGCCACGCTGGATCGACTGCCTGACGAATGGCGGGCTCAAAACCGTCAAACGCATACATCTTCGACATACCTTTGAAGTGGGAGGCATGGTGCAAGGCCTGTGGCCCTGCCACGTCCATCATGACGGCGTTGAGTTCGGGTTTGTCTTTGCGTTGTTGCACGGCTTTGTGCAGCACCTCAAAAGCAGCCGGGCAAGTACTGCAGTAAGAGGTGGTGAACAAGTAAGCCGCAGGGCGTGGGCCGTGCTGCAAAGCATGCGTCCAGGTTTTTTCGTCGAATGGCAGCACCGTGCGCTGGGTCGAGACCTTGGCTTCATGGTAAGGGTGTGCGTGCTGGTGTGTTTGCGCCCAAACCGCCGAGGCACTCAAGCCGAGTGCAGCGCTACAGATGGTTTGTGCCGTGAATTTAAAAACGGAGTTCATGGACTTGCGTCTCCTGTGTATTGCGCCACACCACCACCATGCGTGCGCCACTTTGGGCCAAGCGTGGGTGGTCGTTGTAGCCCGTGCCTTGGCCCAAAGTTTTGAGCGTGAAGTTTTGCCCACCATCGGTCGACAGCCAGGCTTTGAGTGAAGTCACAGCGCCTTCGCTGCTGCGCCAGACCACGGCCACGTTTTGGCCTTCGGCCAACACATCGGCATGCTCGGCCCGCGCATCGGGCAACACGCGAAGGGTTTCGGTCAGCGGCTCGCCTTGTGCATTCAGGCGGGCATAGCGCACAGCGGCTTGGTCTTGACCATTCACTTTGCGGATGCCAAACCAAACCGTGTGGTAGCCCGAAGTGCCTGCGTTGAGCGCCAAACCGGGGCCGTGGTGGGGGCAGGCGTTGATCTGCCAGTCATCGTGCGTGCTGCGGGTGATGCGGTTGGCGGGGGCGCTCACGCTGGCAAAAGCATGGTCTCGCGTGCTGCTGTCGAACACATGCCGCCAGGTGGCCTGCAACTGGCCTTGCGGGTTGCGGGCCAGGCCAATGCGGCAGCACTCGCACGAGTGGTCGGCCAGCTTGGTGTCGGGGCCAAAGGTCTTACCACCATCCTTGGACTCGTTGCGGTAAATCGCGGCTCCTACGTATTTTTGTGCCGAACCTTTGGGGGGTTGGTCGCGCTTGTCCACCCAAAGGGTGTGCAGCACACCTTGAGCGTCAAAGGCCACCGAATCAAAACGGTGGGTGATTTCCTGACGATCCTGGTGCACGGTGAATGGGGCGCTGAAGGTTTGCCCACCATCGCTGCTGCGCAACATGCGGATGAAGCCTGTGTAAGGCTTGGCCAACGGCATGGTGTAGCTGATCACCGCCCAGCCTTGGGGTCCAAATACTATTTTTGGGCGGCTCTCGCCATCGGCCGCAATCGGATCGGCGCCAGTGTTCAAAATGCGTGCTTCGCTCCACTGCAAAGCGCCGCCCAAAGGCGTGCTTTGCACAAAAAGTTGCGCCTGCGCATTCAAACCCACCACCCACAAACGGCCATCGGGCGCAATGGCTGCGCCCGTGGCCAGTTGTGGGCGCTGGTGGCGGTGCTGTGAAGTCGCAGCAGGTTTGCTGGCTTCCTTGGCCGCATCTTGCGCCCCAGCCTGCGGCACCACACACAGCCCGGCCATCACAAGACCCCACACGGCACACCAACGGTTAAAGAGGTTCATGGGCTTCTGTTCCAAAAAGAGGAGATGGAATGAAAGGCTGGCGAAGTCATCGTCACTTTAAACAAATCATCGCCAGCCAAACTTCACGTCAGCGTTGACCAAACGACTTGGTCAAACCCACCATCACGCTGCGCGGCGCACCGGCGGCGTAGGTGTTTTGCGTGTTGGGTGTGTAAGCGCCACTTTTGTAGCTGCTGGACGCATTGTCCGAGTACAGCTTGTCGGTCAGGTTGCGCACCTGGCCCCAGACTTCCCAGCCATCGGCGAGCTTATGGCTGGCCGTCAGGTTGAGCAGGGTGTGACCCGCGTAACGCACCGTGTTGGCGTTGTTCATCCAGTAGCTGCCTTGCTTGACCAAGCCCAAAGCCACGCGCGAAGCGGGTGTGAACTTCCAGCCAACTTGGGCGGTGATGGTGTGGTTGGGTGCCTGTGGCATGTCTTTGCCCGAGTAGTCTTCGATGGCACCCACTTTGTCGCTGACGCGGTAAGACACAAAGGTGTGCTCAGCCCAAGTCGCGCCCACGCGCCAATCCCATTCGCGCAGATCCTGATTCAGGCTCAGCTCCAGGCCTCGGCTGCGGGTGTTGCCCGCGTTCTTGTTGAAGCTGTTGCCGATCTCCGAGGTGTAAGACACGATGGTGTCCTTGCCGCTGAGTTGGTAGAGCGCCGAATCGAGGCGAATGCCCGAGGCCAACAAGGCACGCCAGCCCACCTCCACGTTGTCGTAGGTGGCCGAGTTCAGTTCTGGAATGGCGGTTTTGCCGTACAGCTGACTGACCTCAGGCGGTGTGAAGCCCATGCTCAGGTTGCTGTAGAGGCTGCTGGTGGGGCTCAGGGCGTAGGTCGCGCCCAGCTTGGGGCTGAACTTGGCAAAGCTGCGGACCTCGTTGGCGGCACCGTAGTTGGCACCGGGTGTCAGGTTGTTCTTGAAGTCGTAGCGGATGCTGTCATAACGGCCACCGGCCACCACACGGATTTGCTCGCTGGGGCTGAACTCCAGTTGTGCAAACAGCGCATCGTTGGCAATGCCCGCGCCATAGTTGCGCACGCCGCTGGGGTTGGCCACGCTGTTCAAGGTATAGCCGACATAACGGCCCGTGGGCACATCACGCACGATGGCCAAGTTGTCCGACACAAAATCGTTTTGGCTGCGGTCGATGTAGACGCCTGTGACCAAGCGGGCACGCAGCCAATCCAGTTTTTGTTCGTGCTTGACGTCCACGCCCAGCGATTCCACGTGGTTGTTGTTCAAGGTGCCCTTGCAGGTGGCACCCGCGCAACCCGAGATGGTGTAGTTGGGCAACTGACCGTGGTCGTTCTTGCGGGCAAACAGCGTCACCGTGGTCAAGCCGCCTTGCGTGGTTTCGCCTTCCCAAGCCAGGTTGGCACGGGTGGTTTTGTCTTTGCGCCAGGTGAAGGTGTTGATGCTTTTGCCGGGGTTGTTGCGAAAGTCGTTTTCAAACAAGCTGCCGGGCGTATCCGAGTCCAGATTGGTGTGCACCAGCGAGGCACGCAACCAGGACTTGTCGCTCAGGTTGTAGTCGCCACGCAGTTTGAAAGAGTCTTTTTTGCCGCCGCTGTACTGCTGCCAGTTGTTGGTGTCACGCTGCGAGCTGTAGTGTGAAAAGCGCAGACCCAAATCACCCCAGGTGTTGCTCGCGCCCGAGTCCACACGGGTGAAGCCATCGGTGTTGTCGTGGCGAATGCCCAGATAGCCTGTGGGTGTGCGTGAAGGTTTTTGCGTCAAGAAGTTGACCGCACCACCCACGGCGTTGCTGCCATACAGCGACGAGGCCGCGCCTTTGACCACTTCAACACCGCCCGAGCCGTTCATGTTGTTTTCGTTCAGGGCGTTGTGGTTGAACACGCCCAATGGACGGATCGGGATGCCGTCTTCCAGATACTGGTAGACCGCGTTGGTGCTGATGGGCTGGCGAATGGCCATGCTGTGCTGCTCGTTGCCCAAATCGTTCCAGTGCACGCCCGGAATGCGGTTGATGATCTCGCCTACCGACTTGGGCTTGTCGGCGTCCCACTGGGCGCGGCTGACGGCCCCAATGGACACAGGGGTTTCGGACAATTTGGTTTCGGAGCGTGAGCCCGACACCACGATGGTGTCCAGCGCAGGCGCGGTTTGGGCCACCGCAGCGGCACTCAAGCTGGCCAAGATGCCGAACACGGCCAAAGACAAAGGAGAAAGAGAGAGGGAATTTTTCATGACAAGTTTTCAATCGATCGCTCGCCATCGGCCGCGCAGGCCAAAGGCATCAACAAGCGCCAGCCACCTGACGGTGCTCAACGCGCTGGAAAAGGATCAATTGAAAACAGGCGGCCCGCGAGAGGGCAGTGGCGGCGCGGTGCGGGGCAGCAGCAAAGCCTCGGGCAAGGCTTGCACAATGTACGCGCGTGCATCTGGCACATGCGCCAAAGCCGCCACCGTGGGTGGCGGCAGTGCAGGTGTGGCGTGGGCGCACATGGGGCAATCCATGCCGCCGCTCACGAGCGGGCCATCACCCTCGCCTTGCACCACCACCTTCATGATGCCCATGGCGGAACACACCAGGTCCATGGTTTTGGGCTGCAGCGTCGCCGC
>JAKFXJ010000040.1 GCA_021731425.1 Limnohabitans sp.
GGCTATGACGGCGTGGATGTGCCCGCCGCCATTGAACATGGCATCCCTGTCACCCACACCCCCGATGTGTTGACCGACGATGTGGCCGATCTGGCCATGGGCTTGGTGTTGTCGGTGGGCCGCGCCATCCCGCAAGCGGACCAATTTGTGCGTGCAGGCCAGTGGCCCGGCGGCCCCATGGCCTTGGGCCGCAAAGTGTCGGGCGCTCGCCTGGGCATCGTGGGCCTGGGCCGCATTGGCAAGGCCATCGCACAGCGGGCCAATGCGTTTGGCATGTCGATGGCCTACACCGCACGCACGGCCAAAGCCGATTCCGGATACAAGTTTTATCCCACAGCTGCCGAACTGGCTGCCAACGTGGACTTTTTGGTGGCCATCACCCCCGGCGGCGCAGGCACCAAGCACCTGATCAACGCCGAGGTGCTCAAGGCCCTGGGACCACGCGGGTTTTTGATCAATGTGGCGCGTGGCAGTGTGGTGGATGAAGAGGCCCTGATCACCGCCCTGCAAAACGGCACCATCGCAGGCGCTGGCCTCGATGTGTTTGCCAACGAGCCCCATGTGCCCGAGGCGCTGTGGAGCCTGCGCAACGTGGTGTTGACGCCGCACATGGCCAGCGCCACCACCGAAACGCGCCAAGCCATGGCCAATTTGGCTTTTGCCAACATGCAAGCGGGCATTGCGGGACAACCTCTGCACACCCCCGTGCCCGAGTGCCAAGCCGCACTGAAGTGAACCACGGCACTTGCACATGAACAACATGCCTTTGCGCCTGATCGTTATGGGAGTGTCCGGTTGCGGCAAATCGACCATGGCCAGCGCCTTGGGCGAACGCCTGGGACTCGACATGGTGGATGGTGATGACCTGCACCTGCCCGAGAGCGTGGCCAAGATGCGCTCAGGCATTGCCCTGCAAGACGCCGACCGCTGGCCTTGGCTCGACCGCATTGGACACTACCTGGCGCAAGCCCTAGAACCGGGGCGCGTGGTGGCTTGCTCGGCGCTCAAGCGCGTGTACCGCGATCGCATCCGCGAACAAGCGGGCGATGTGTGTTTTGTGTTTTTGGATGGCGACTTCGATTTGATCGAACAACGCATGCGACAGCGTGTGGGCCATTACATGCAGCCAGGCCTGCTCGACAGCCAGTTCCGCACCCTCGAAAAACCCCAGGCCGACGAGACCGATGTCATTCGCCTGCCCATCACCGAGCCCGTTCAGGACATGGTTGTGCAAGCGCTCAATGCCTTGCACAACCGCTTGCACCCTGCCCTCTGATTTTTAAGAAAGCCCCCTCATGTTCATCCGCTGTGCATTCTTCCAAGGCAACGTCAAACCCGGCATGGAAGACGCGTTCAACCGCTACATCCGCGACAACCTGGTGCCACTGTGGACCCGCTTTCCAGGCGCCCAAGAAGTGCGCGTCTTGCGCCAGGTCGAAAGCGATGTGGCCGACCCCCACTTTGGCATGGTGCTGGCCGTGCGTTACCCCAGCCGCGAGGCGATCGAGATCGCCCTGGCCTCCGAGGTGCGCATGAAAAGCAAAGAAGTGTCCAAAGACATGATTGCCATGTTCGATGGCACCGTGTTCCACACCGTGTTCAGTGCAGACGAATACGCGCTGCCCACCGATTGATTTTTTCGACAGTCCTTTTTTAACCAGGAGACAAAACCATGAAACTTTCCCGCATCCTTCTCGCCTGCCTTGTGGCCGCCGTCGGCTCTAGCGCCTATGCTGCCAAGTTCAACCTGAAAATGGGCCACGCCGTCAACACCACCGATGGCCAGCACGCCGCCGCTCTGAAGTTGGCCGAATTGGTCAAGCAACGCACCAACGGCGATGTCGAAATCACCGTGTTCCCGGCCAACCAGCTGGGCAATGACGCGGCCATGATCAACGGCACACGCGGCGGCACGATCGACATCGTGTCGAGCGGCGCCTCCAACTTCAACGGCATCGTGCCCAACACGGCCGCCATGGAATTGCCTTTTGTGTTCCGTGATGCCAAACACGCCTACACCGTGCTCGACGGCGCGGTGGGTACTGGTGTGCTCAACGAATTGGCCCCGCACGGCTTGAAAGGCCTGGCCTACTGGGAAAACGGCTGGCGCTCTTTCACCAACAACAAGCGCCCCGTCAACAAGCCCGAAGACTTGAAGGGCTTGAAGATCCGCTCTACACCCAACCCTTACCACATCCAAGCGTTCAAGCTGCTGGGCATGAACCCCTCGCCCATGCCGATTGCCGAGCTGTACACCGCGCTGGAAACCGGCACCTTTGACGCCCAAGAACACCCGATCAACGTGACCTGGTCATCGAAGTTCTACGAAGTGCAAAAGCACCTCACAGTGAGTAACCACGTTTACTCGCCCCTGGTCGTGGCCATGAACAAAGGCAAATTCGACAGCTTGCCGGCAAACTACCAAAAAGTGGTGGTGGATGCGGCTCGCGAAGCCGCCACCTACCAGCGCAGCCTGAACGCGTCCAACGCGGGCAAGGTGATTGCCGATCTGAAAAAGTCGGGCATGCAAGTGATCGAGAAAGTGGACATGGCCCCTTTCCAGAAGATCGTCTCGGCTGAAATTGCCAAGACCTTTGGTGAAAAGAGCGGTACCGCCTTGCTCAAGGCCATCGAAGACACCAAGTGATGGTTTGAGCCAGAACACGCCCCCTCTTTGGAGGGGGCTTTTTTGATCCCCGTATGAAAAAAATCAACGACCTTTTCTTTAAGCTCGCCGAGGTGACCTTGGTCGTCATGCTGTCGGCCATGGTCATCATGGTGTTTGGTAACGTGGTGCTGCGCTATGGTTTCAACGATGGCATCATCAGCTCCGAAGAGTTGTCGCGGTTTTTGTTCATCTGGATCACCTTCTTGGGTGCCATCGTCACCATGCGTGAAAACGGCCACCTGGGCTTGGATTCCATCGTGCGCAAGCTCAGTCTTCGCGGCAAAAAAGTGGCTTTTGCATTGTCCAACTTGCTGATGCTGGGCTGCTGCACCCTCATGTTTTACGGCACCTTAAAGCAACACGGCATCAACGCCAGCACCCGCTCGGCCGTGACCGAAATCCCGATGAGTTGGGTGTATGGCGTGGGCTACATCACCAGCGTGTCCATGGGCTTGATGATCATTGGCAAGCTGGTGCAGCTGGCCAAAGGCAACTTCGAGGAAACCGATTTGATCCAGGTTCAAGACTCTGAAGAGGTCGCGATCGCCCAAACCCAGGGGACCTCCAAATGACCGTCGTCGTGTTCATTGTTTCGCTGCTGGCGGCCATGGCGCTGGGCATGCCGCTGGCGTTTTCGCTGTTGGTCTCGGGCGTGGCGCTGATGCTGCACCTGGACAACTTCGACACCCAAATTGTGTCGCAAAACCTGATCAACGGCGCTGATAACTTTCCGCTCATGGCCGTACCTTTTTTCATGCTGGCCGGTGAGTTGATGAACGCGGGTGGCATGAGCCGGCGCATTGTCAACTCGGCCATGGTCTGGGTGGGCCACTTTCGTGGCGGCCTGGGTTATGTGGCGGTTTTCGCCGCCATCGTCATGGCCAGCTTGTCGGGTTCGGCCGTGGCCGACACCGCGGCTCTGGCTGCCGTGCTGATGCCCATGATGCGCGACGCCGGCTACCGCATGGACCGCTCGGCAGGCTTGATTGCTGCGGGCGGCATCATCGCGCCCGTGATCCCACCCTCGATTGGTTTCATTTTGTTTGGTGTGATCGGCGGCGTGTCGATTTCCAAGCTTTTCATGGCGGGCATTTTCCCGGGCATCTTGATGGGTTTTGCCCTGATCGTGACCTGGTGGATCGTGGCCCGCAAAGACCAAGTGGTGGTGGCCGAAAAAGTCCCGTTCAAAAAACGCATCACCGTCACCCTCAACGCCTTTTGGTCTTACCTGCTGGCCATCACCATCATTGGCGGCATGAAGATGGGCGTCTTCACACCCACTGAAGCCGCTGTGGTGGCGGTCGTCTACTCCCTGTTCGTGGGCCTGTTTATCTACCGCGAAATCAAGGTCAAGGACCTGTACCGCATCATCTTGTCTGCGGCGAAAACCTCTTCGGTGGTGATGTTCTTGGTGGCGGCGGCCTTGGTGTCAGCTTGGCTGATCACGGTGGCCAACATTCCAGCCCAGATTGTCGAAATCTTGCGGCCATTCATCGATAACAAAACCCTGCTCATGGTCATGCTGATGCTGCTGGTCATGATCGTGGGCACGGCGCTGGACTTTGCGCCCACGGTGCTGATCCTCACCCCTGTGCTCATGCCCTTGGTGCGTGAAGCGGGCATTGACCCGGTTTATTTTGGTGTCTTGTTCATCATCAACAACGCCATTGGTTTGCTCACGCCCCCTGTGGGCACGGTGCTCAACGTGGTGTGTGGCGTGGGCCGCATCCCGATGCACGACGTCATCCGTGGTGTCATGCCTTTCCTGGCTTCGCAGGTGGTGGTGATGGGCTCGCTCATCGCCTTTCCGAGCCTGGTGATGGTTCCTCTGAAATGGATGTTGATGCGATGAGTGTTCTGAATTCCTTTAATTTATCGGGCCACCGCGCCCTGATCACTGGCTCATCTGCTGGCATTGGCTTGGCACTGGCCGAGGCGCTGGCGCAAGCCGGGGCGCACGTCGTTCTGAATGGCCGCACGGCCAGCAAAGTGGATGCCGCTGCGCAGAACTTGAAGGCGCAAGGCTTGTCGGTCAGCACCTCTGTGTTTGACGTGACCGATGCGGACAGCGTGCGAGCGGCTGTGGACCACATCGAAGCCGAAGGGCCGATCGACATCCTGGTCAACAACGCGGGCATGCAAATTCGTGGGCCGCTGCATGAATACCAAGACGCCGACTGGCACACCATCATGAAGACCAACCTGGACAGCGTGTACTTCGTGGGCCAGGCTGTGGCCAAAAAAATGATTCCGCGTGGACGCGGCAAGATCATCAACATCTGCTCGGTGCAAAGCGAACTGGGTCGACCCGGCATTGCGCCCTACACCGCCACTAAAGGTGCGGTGAAAATGCTCACCAAAGGCATGGCGATTGACTGGGGCCAATTCGGCATCAACGTCAACGGCATTGGCCCGGGCTATTTCAAAACCGAGCTGAACCAGAAGCTGGTCGATGACCCGGCCTTCAGCAGTTGGCTGGTGGGCCGCACGCCCAGCCGCCGCTGGGGCGATGTGCAAGACCTGGGCGGCGCAGCCGTCTTTCTGGCCTCAGACGCCTCACGTTTTGTGAATGGCCATATCCTTTATGTCGACGGCGGCGTGACCGCCACCCTTTGAAGCTTTTGCAAGGACATTCCATGAAATCCGTTGTTTGCCATTCGGCCAAAGACCTGCGCATCGAAAACACCGAGCTGCCCGCCTTGGGCGAGAACCAACTGCGTGTGAATGTGGCCTATGGCGGCATTTGCGGCTCCGACCTGCACTATTACCAACACGGCGGCTTTGGCACTGTGCGCATCAAGCAGCCCATCGCTTTGGGCCACGAAATATCGGGTGTGGTCGATGGGGTGGGTTCGGGTGTCAGCAGCGTGCCCCAAGGCCAGCGCATTGCCATCTCGCCTTCGCGCCCCTGCGGCCACTGCCGTTTTTGCCAAGCGGGTCAGCACAACCACTGCTTGAACATGCGCTTTTACGGCAGCGCCATGCCCTTCCCGCACATCCAGGGCGGGTTCAGCGAGCAACTCATCATCGAAGGCTACCAAGCCCACCCGATTGCCGACCACCTGAGCCTGTCCGAGGCTGCTTTGGCTGAGCCATTGTCGGTGGGCTTACATGCCATCCAGCGGGCGGGCAGCGTGCTGGGCAAGCAGGTGCTGGTCACCGGCTGCGGCCCGATTGGCTCGCTCTTGATTGGCGCTTTGCGCCGAGCGGGTGCGGCCCGCATCGTCGCTGCCGACATCGCCGACTTGCCACTCAAGTGCGCCAAGGAGATGGGCGCCGACGAGACCATCAACCTCAAGACCCAGCCCCAGGCGCTGGACGCCTACAAGGTGGACAAAGGCCAGTTTGACGTGGTGTTTGAAGCCTCTGGCAGCGAAGCCGCTTTGCGTATGGGCTTGGACACCATCGTGCCCCGGGGCGTGCTCATCACGGTGGGCATGGGTGGCGACATCAGCCTGCCCATGACACAAATCGTGGCCAAAGAGGTTGACCTGCGCGGCACCTTCCGCTTCCACGCCGAATTTGCCACCGCCGTGCGCTTTTTGAACGAAGGCTTGGTGAATGGCAAGCCTGTGATCACCAGCGTTTTGCCGCTGGACCGCGCCATCGAAGCCTTTGACTTGGCGGCCGATAAGAGCCAGTCACTCAAGGTACAGATTTCTTTCCAAAACGCCTGAAAATCAGGGGTTTCAAGGCCTCTTTAGAAAGTTCACAACATGTCGAAAATCGCCCTCGTCACCGGTGCCAGCTCTGGCATTGGCAAAGCCTGCGCCCTGGCCTTGCTCAAAGAAGGCTGGCAAGTCGTTCTGGTCGGCCGACGCGCCGACGCGCTGGCCTCTGCCGTGGCCGAAGCGGGTGCCAACGCTGGAAACGCCCAAGCCATCCCTACCGACCTGTCCAAAGAGCCCGAAGTCAAAGCGCTGTTTGATCAAATTCGCTCGCGCTTTGGTCGCCTCGATTTGGTCTTCAACAACGCGGGCATTTCCCTGCCCTACACCTTGCCAGGCGATCTGTCAGGCGACGAATGGCGACGTGCGGTGGACATCAACCTGAACGGCGCGTTCTACACCTTGTCGCATGCCTTCAAGTTGATGCAAGAGCAAAGTCCGCAGGGCGGCCGCATCATCAACAACGGCTCGATCTCGGCGCATGTGCCGCGCCCCGGCTCGATCGCCTACACCGCCACCAAACACGCCATCTCGGGCCTGACCCGAGCCGCGTCACTCGACGGCCGCCCCTACAGCATCGCCGTGGGCCAGATCGACATCGGCAACGTGGCCTCGGACATGACCCTCAAAATGGCCTCGGGCGTTCACCAGGCTGACCTGACCATCAAGGCTGAACCACGCATGGACATGTCCGCCGTGGTGGAGACCTTTCTGACCATGGCCCGTCTGCCTTTGTCAGCGAATATTTTGTTCACCACCGTGATGGCGACCAACATGCCTTTTGTGGGGCGTGGTTGACTGGCCGGGCTTGATCGCCCAATCACTGTGACAAAGGGGGCCTTCTCGGCCCTCTTTTTTTCATCAACTCAAGCGCACCATCGCATCGGCCCGCTTGTGCAGGTCGGGCAGCAACTCCAAGCCCAAACCCGGCTTGTCGTTCAGGCTGATCATGCCGTTTTTCACTTGCGGCAACTCGGTCACCAACTCCTTGTACCAGCCGCTGTAAAAAGCCCGCACGCTTTCTTGAATCAAGGCATTGGGCGCGTGAAGCGACAAGTGCGTGGACGCAGCCCACACCACCGGCCCTGTGCAGTCGTGTGGGGCCACGGGCAGTTGCCAAGCGTCGGCCATGGCGGCGATTTTGCGGGCCTCGGTGAGGCCACCGCACCAGCTCAAATCGAGCATGGCGACGCCTGCAACGCCCGTTTGTAAATAGTCTTTGAAGCCCCATTTGTAGCTGAGCGTTTCGCTCGCGCAAATCAGCGCCTTGCAGTCCACCGCGTACTGCTTGAGCAAATCGAGGCTGTCCATGCGGATCGCGTCTTCGTGCCAGAAGGTGTCGAACTCTTGCAGCGCACGCGAGATTTTTTGCGCCATGGGCAATCGCCACAGGCTGTGGAACTCCACCATGATGTCCATCTTGTCGCCCACCGCCTTGCGGATCTTGCGGAAAGGCTCCAGCGCCGTGTTGAGATCTTCTGGGCTGATGTACTGGCCGTGTGATTTTTCTGCGGCCACATCAAAAGGCCAAATTTTCATACCGGTGATGCCTTCACTCAACAGCGACTCGGCCACTTCGTCGGCACGGTGCAAAAAACCTTGCAGGTCTTCATAAGGTCCGGCGTTGTTGCCCAAGCCCCAGTTGCTGCTGGTCTGGTTCACGTTGCTGCGGATGTACTGGTAACCCGCGCAGGTGTTGTACACACGGATCTCGTCACGGCTCTTGCCGCCCAGCGCGGTATAGACTGGCATGCCTGCGGCTTTGCCAAAGATGTCCCACAACGCAATGTCCACCGCTGAGTTGCCGCGTGTCTCGACACCAGACCCACGCCAGCCCAAATAGCCGGTGATGTCGCGCTGGCGAGACTCGATGGCCAACGGGTCTTGGCCCACCAGTTTGGGCGCCACCCATTCGTGCAAATACGCTTCCACCGCTTGCGCCCCCATGAAGGTCTCGCCCAGGCCCACCAGGCCCTCGTCGGTGTGCAGGCGCACCCAGATGATGTTGGGAAATTCACCCAAGCGGATGGTTTCGAGTTGCGTGATTTTCATGGCAGCATCCTGATCAGTCGTTAAAAAAGCCCCACAGCGGTCAGCTGTGGAGCTTGTGGGTTCAGCACAAAAGCTGAGCGCGAAGAATCAACCGCCGCGTGACTTCTTCAACTCGTCTTGCACCACCTTGATGGCGTCGGCACCGATCGAGTCCTTGTGCTTGTCGTACACCGAAGCGACTTTGGCACGGATGCGGTTTTGTTCGGCCGCACTCACCTCATTGACCTGCATGCCCTTGGTTTTCAGGCTGGCCAAAGATTTTTCGTTCAAAGCGCGGTTGGCAGCGCGTTGGACTTTCTGGCCTTCCATGGCGGCTTCACGCAACACGGCTTGTTCTTGTGGATTGAGCTGGTCCCACAGTTTTTTGCTGTAAAGCACCAGGAAAGGCGTGTAAGCGTGGCGGGTCACACTCAGGTACTTTTGCACTTCATTGAACTTGGAGGTTTCAATGGTCACAAAGGGGTTTTCCTGACCGTCGATGGTCTTGGTTTCCAAGGCGGTGAACACCTCGCCAAAGGCCATGGGCACGGCGTTGGTACCCAGGGTCTTGAAAGTGTCCAAGAAAATATTGTTCTGCATCACACGCACTTTGACACCGGTGAAATCTTCCAGCTTGGTGACAGGACGCTTGCTGTTGGTCAGGTTACGGAAACCGTTTTCCCAATAGGCCAGGTTCACCAAACCAGCCGCTTCGAGCTTGGCGTTGAAAAACTTGCCAGCAGCGCCGTCCAGCACGGCATCCGCTTCTTTTTCGTTGGCAAACAGGAAAGGCAGGTCAAACACACCCAGCTCTTTCACGATACCCACCAACGGCGAGCTGGAGGTGCAGACCATCTCTTGTGTACCTGCACGCAAAGCTTGGGTCGCTGGCAAATCGCCGCCGGCTGCACCGCCCCAGAAGGCGGTGATCTTCATCTTGCCGCCGGTCTTGGCTGCCAGCACTTCTTGCATTTTCTTGACGCCCACGCCCACGGGGTGGTCTTCGTTCACACCGTTGGTGAACTTGATGTTGCGGTCGGCAAACTGCGCCATGGCGCTTGATGCGACCAGGAATGTGCCCGCGATCAGGGTCACCAGATTTCTGCGTTTCAACATGAATGTCTCCTTTAAAAAAACACAGGGTTACGAAATCAACTCAGCATCCACTTCATCGGCACAATGACGATGGACGGAAAAGCAATCAACAAGGCCAGCACCCCCAACTGCGCCAGCAAGAAAGGCATGACGCCCTTGAAGGCCGTGTCCATATTGATCTTGGCCACACCACAGACCACATTGAGCACGGTGCCCACGGGCGGAGTGATCAAACCAATGGCATTGTTCATGATAAACAACACACCAAAATAAACCGGATCGATGCCCGCCTTGATGACCAAGGGCATCAGGACCGGCGTCAAAATCAATACGGTGGGCGTGAAATCGAGTGCCGTGCCGACCACCACCACCAAAATCATAAGAACAACCATCAGCAATGTCTTGTTGCCCATGAGCGGCTCCATCATCCGGGCCACTTCGGCCGGAATGTTGGCCACAGTGATGAGCCAGGCGCTGACCATGGCCGCTGCGACCAAAAACATGATGACCGAGGTCGTTTTACCGGCTGCCAAGGTCAGACTGTACAACTTGGACCACTGCAATTCTCGGTAGACAAAGGCGCCCACCACAAAGCTGTAAACCGCCGCCACCACCGCAGCCTCGGTCGGGGTGAACACGCCGAACTTCATGCCGCCGATGATAAAGACTGGCAAGCCCAGCGCCAAGATGCCTTCACGCGTGGCTTTGAGTTTTTCAGACATGGGCATGCGCGGTGCCGGCTGCACGTTCTCGCGCTTGGCCAGCCACCACCAAGTCAGGCCAATCGCCAGCCCCATCAAAATACCCGGCACAATGCCAGCCAAAAACAGCTTGGTGATGGACACGTTGGCAGCCACACCAAAGATGATGAAACCGATCGACGGTGGAATCACCGGCGCGATGATGCCACCCGAGGCGATCAGACCCGCCGAGCGTCCCACGTTGTAACCGGCCCGCTTCATCATCGGGATCAGCAAGGCCGCCAGCGCCGCCGTGTCGGCCACGGCCGAGCCTGACAACGAAGCCATGATGACCGCCGCCATCACGGCCACATAACCAAGCCCCCCCC
>JAKFXJ010000244.1 GCA_021731425.1 Limnohabitans sp.
GTGATGGGATGCCCATGGTGACCCACTTGCCGTTGGTGCCCAAGGCCCAGTCGCGCATGTGGTCGATGGCGGCGTTGGCAGCCGAAGCAGCCGAGGACAGGCCACGCGCTTCGATGATGGCCGCGCCACGCTTGCCCACGGTGGGCAGGAACACGTTGGCGTTCCATTCCTGGTCGTTGATCATGGCCTTGACCGACTCGCCCTTGATGGTGGCGAAACGGTAGTCGGCGTACATGGTGGGCGAGTGGTTGCCCCAGACGCACAGTTTTTCGATGTCGGCCACGGCTTTGCCAGTCTTGGCAGCGATTTGCGACAGTGCGCGGTTGTGGTCCAAACGCAGCATGGCGGTGAAGTTGCCGGGCTTCAAGTCCGGGGCGGCCTTCATGGCGATGTAGGCGTTGGTGTTGGCGGGGTTGCCCACGACCAGCACTTTCACGTCGCGCGAAGCCACAGCGTTCAGGGCCTTGCCTTGTGCAGTGAAGATGGCGCCGTTGATGGCGAGCAATTCAGCACGCTCCATGCCGGGGCCGCGTGGGCGTGATCCGACCAACAAAGCGTAATCCACATCTTTGAAAGCGGTCATCGGATCGCCATGGGCTTCCATGCCCACCAGCAAGGGGAACGCGCAGTCTTCCAATTCCATCATCACGCCCTTGAGCGCTTTTTGTGGGCCTTCAACAGGCACTTCGAGCAATTGCAGGATGACGGGCTGGTCTTTGCCCAGCATTTCGCCGGAGGCGATGCGGAACAACAATGCGTAACCGATTTGACCTGCTGCGCCGGTAACGGCAACGCGGACGGGCTTTTTGCTCATGGTGGAAAACTCCGAAGTGTTGAAAACAAGCGTTGCGGTCCGCTGCCAACATCCATGTCAGCAAGGCCGTCCGGCGCACCGGACCCGCGCTGGCGGTATTTGATCAAACAAAGACACAAGCGCAAGCAAACAGCTTTCGAGTGTACCCGCGAAAACCCTGATTCGTCAATTTGTCTTATGTCTTATATAAGATATGATGGCACGCTTGGCATGCACCTGAACCGCATGACCTGTACGCCCTCATGAACCACCCAGTGCCCCCCACCGACGCCCTCGCTGCCGAATCTCCGGCCGCCACGCCCGCGTTCAGCCCGCTTTACCAGCGAATCAAGGGCCTGATCCTGCAAAGCCTGCAAGCCAGCGAATGGAAGCCCGGCGAATCCATCCCCAGCGAAATGGAGCTGGCAGCCCGCTACCGGGTGAGCCAAGGCACGGTGCGCAAAGCCATCGACGAGTTGGCCAGCGGACACCTGCTGATCCGCAAACAAGGCAAAGGCACCTTTGTGGCCACCCATGCCGAGCACCAGGTGCAGTACCGGTTTTTGAAACTGGTGCCCGATCAGGGCGACTTGAACACCGAAGGCCCAGCCCAGCGCGAGATCGTGGACTGCAAACGCTTGCGTGCCTCGGCAGAGATCGCCCGCGCCTTGGCTTTGCGCTCTGGCGACACCGTGCTGCAAGTCAGGCGAGTTCTTTCGTTTGCAAATACACCCACCATTTTGGAAGACCTGTGGTTGCCCGGCACGCCTTTTAAGGGCATGACCGCTGAGCGCCTGGCCGACTACCACGGCCCCATGTACGCCCTGTTTGAAACCGAGTTCGGTGTGCGCATGGTGCGCGCCGAAGAAAAGATCCGGGCAGTGTTACCCGACAAGGCCCAAAGGGAATTGCTGAAATTGCCCCCCCACACACCTTTGCTCAGTGTGGAGCGCATTGCCTACACCTACAACGACACCCCCATGGAGCTGCGGCGCGGCTTCTACCGCACCGACACCCACCACTACCGCAACGATTTGAACTGACCCGCCCCCCACTTGGACGTCTTGTAGAAGACTGTCGCCGAAATGCTCATGTCAGTTTGCTGCGTTGCAATAGAATCCTTAAGCCAGTTAATCACAACTCGAACGCGTTACATCCAGAAAGTACCCACATGACTGAACTCGTCCGCAAGCGGCCTGAATTCCGCAACATCAACGCCCTGAAAGACTTGCCCTCGTACCGCCTGCCGGCCGCTGGCATCGTCTCCATCTTGCACCGCATCAGCGGTTTCCTGATGTTTTTGCTCATGCCCCTGTTCATCTGGATGTTTGACAGCTCCATCACGTCCGAGATTTCCTTTGCCAAGCTTTCAGCGGCTTTCGGCATCGGCATCGGATTTGTGCCCGGCTGGTTCTTCAAACTGCTGGCCCTGGCCTTGATCTGGGCCTACTTGCACCACTTCATTGCTGGCGTGCGCCACATTTATATGGATGCGTTCCATGCCGTGACCAAAGAATTCGGCAAGTCCTCTGCCGTGGCCACTTTGGTGTTGAGCCTGGGCTTGACCGCCGTGTTGGCTGCCAAGCTGTTTGGCTTTTACTGATTTCTCTGCCTCTCACCCAAAACAACAAGGAAACTGACCTATGTCGTCCGTGAATTACGGCTCCAAACGCATCGTGACCGGTGCTGGTTATGGCTTTCGTGACTGGCTGGCCCAACGTGTGACCGCTGTCCTGATGGCCCTGTTCACCGTGGTCTTGCTGGCCCAGGTGATTTTCACTTCCGGCCCCATCGGCTACGAAGAGTGGGCAGGCATTTTTGCCTCGCAGTGGATGAAGGTGCTGACCTTCTCCGTCATCATCGCCCTGCTGTACCACGTCTGGGTGGGCATGCGTGACATCTGGATGGACTACATCAAGCCCTTGGCCTTGCGCCTGGCCTTGCACGTCTTCACTCTCGTCTGGCTGGTCGGCTGTGCCGGCTGGGCTGTTCAAGCCCTGTGGCGCCTGTGAGGCGTCAGCCTTCGCCTGTCCTTGCGCTGAAACCACACCAAACCAAATAAACCATGAGCTATACCAAAGACAAAATTACCACCCGCAAGTTTGACGTTGTGATCGTCGGCGCCGGTGGTTCGGGCATGCGTGCCTCGCTGCAGCTGGCCCGTGCTGGCCTCAATGTCGCCGTGCTGTCCAAGGTGTTCCCCACCCGTTCGCACACCGTGGCGGCGCAAGGCGGCATCGGTGCCTCGCTGGGCAACATGTCCGACGACAACTGGCACTACCACTTTTACGACACCATCAAGGGCTCCGACTGGCTCGGCGACCAAGATGCGATCGAATTCATGTGCCGTGAAGCGCCCAAGGTCGTGTACGACCTCGAGCACATGGGCATGCCTTTTGACCGCAACCCCGATGGCACCATTTACCAGCGTCCATTTGGCGGCCACACTGCCAACTACGGCGAAAAGCCCGTGCAACGCGCTTGTGCTGCCGCTGACCGCACCGGTCACGCCATGCTGCACACCCTGTACCAGCAAAACGTCGCCGCCAAAACCAGCTTCTTCGTGGAGTGGATGGCCCTTGACCTGATCCGCGACGCCGAAGGCGATGTGGTGGGTGTGACGGCCCTCGAAATGGAAACAGGTGACCTGCACGTTTTGCACGCCAAGACCGTGCTAATGGCCACCGGTGGCGCAGGCCGCATTTACGCAGCTTCCACCAACGCCTTCATCAACACCGGTGACGGCTTGGGCATGGCCGCTCGCGCGGGCATTCCTTTGGAAGACATGGAATTCTGGCAATTCCACCCCACCGGCGTGGCCGGTGCCGGCGTGTTGTTGACCGAAGGCTGCCGCGGTGAAGGCGCGATCTTGCTCAACAGCAATGGCGAGCGCTTCATGGAGCGTTATGCGCCCACCCTGAAAGACTTGGCCCCGCGTGACTTCGTGTCCCGCTGCATGGACCAGGAAATCAAGGAAGGCCGTGGCTGCGGTCCCAACAAGGACTACGTGCTGCTCAAATTGGACCACCTGGGTTCTGAGACCATCCACAAACGCCTGCCCTCGGTGTACGAAATCGGCGTCAACTTCGCCAACGTCGACATCACCAAAGAGCCGATCCCTGTTGTGCCCACCATCCACTACCAGATGGGCGGCATCCCGACCAACATCAACGGCCAGGTCGTGACGCAAAACGCCACCGACCACAACGCCGTGGTCAACGGCTTGTATGCCGTGGGCGAATGCTCTTGCGTGTCGGTGCACGGCGCCAACCGCCTGGGCACCAACTCTTTGCTCGACTTGCTGGTGTTTGGCCGCGCTGCTGGCAACCACATTGTCGACTTTGCCTCCAAAACCAAGTCGCACAAGCCATTGCCGGCAGACGCCGCTGACTACACCCTGAGCCGCTTGAACAAGCTCGAAGGCCGTGGCGGCGAATACGCCCAAGACGTGGCCAACGACATGCGCGCCACCATGCAGCAACACGCTGGCGTGTTCCGCACCCAAGCCTCCATGGACGAAGGCGTGCAAAAGATTGCTGCCATTCGTGAGCGTGTCAATGCCATCGGCCTGAAGGACACTTCCAAAGTGTTCAACACCGCCCGCATCGAAGCCCTGGAAGTGGACAACCTGATCGAAGCCGCGCAGTCCACCATGGTGTCTGCCGCTGCCCGCCGCGAGTGCCGTGGTGCCCACACCGTGAGCGATTACGAGCGCCCAGTGGACGACGCCGTGGCGCCATTGGGGCGCGACGATGCCAACTGGATGAAGCACACCCTGTGGCACAGCGCCGACAACAGCTTGACCTACAAGCCGGTCAAGCTCAAGCCCCTGACTGTGGACTCCGTGCCACCCAAGGTTCGTACCTTCTAAAGATTGTCTGGACCGCGCACCCGAGGTGGCGGTCCACCCCCCGAATACACCAGGAGTTCTTTCATGACCCTACGCACTTTTCAGATCTACCGCTACGACCCTGACAAGGACGCCAAGCCTTACATGCAGACCATCCAGGTCGAACTGGACGGCAACGAGCGCATGCTGCTCGACGCCCTGATGAAGCTCAAGGCCGTGGACCCCAGCATCTCTTTCCGCCGCTCTTGCCGCGAAGGTGTGTGCGGCTCGGACGCGATGAACATCAACGGCAAAAACGGTCTGGCGTGTCTCACCAACATGAACACTTTGCCCGGCACCATCGTGCTCAAGCCCCTGCCCGGCCTGCCCGTGATCCGCGACGTGATCGTGGACATGACCCAGTTCTTCAAGCAGTACCACTCGATCAAGCCCTACCTGATCAACAGCACCATCCCCCCCGAAACCGAGCGCCTGCAAAGCCCGGAAGAGCGTGACGAGCTGAACGGTCTGTACGAGTGCATCTTGTGCGCCAGCTGCTCGACCAGCTGCCCCAGCTTCTGGTGGAACCCCGACAAGTTCGTGGGCCCCGCCGGTTTGCTGCAAGCCTACCGCTTCATCGCCGACAGCCGCGACGAAGCCACCGCTGAGCGCTTGGACAATCTGGAAGACCCTTACCGTTTGTTCCGCTGCCACACCATCATGAACTGCGTCGATGTCTGCCCCAAGGGTCTGAACCCCACCAAGGCCATCGGCAAGATCAAAGAAATGATGATCCGCCGCGCCGTCTGATGACCGTCACCCCCATCCTGGAAGACGCGTCTCTGGTCGGCGCTGACCGCCTCGCCCCTTTGAGCGAGCGGTCGCTGAGCAAGCTGCGCTGGCGCAGCCGACGCGGCTTGCTCGAGAACGATTTGTTCATCGAGCGTTTTTTCAACCGCCATGCCACCCGCTTGACGGTTGGACAGGCCCGGGGCATGTACGTGCTGATGGACCTGTCAGACAACGATCTCATGGACTTGCTGCTGCGCCGCACGGAGCTGCAGACCGAGGTCAGCACCGAAGAGGTGCGTGAAGTCCTGGACATGCTGAGAGCCTGAGCCTATCAAGGCTCAAACCTGGAAAACCTAAGGAAACCCACCATGAAACTCGCCGATAACAAAGCCACCCTGTCGTTCTCCAATGGCAGCCCCAGCATCGACATGCCTGTGTACTCGGGCAACATCGGCCCGGACGTCATCGACATCCGCAAGCTGTACGCACAAAGCGGCATGTTCACCTACGACCCAGGTTTCCTGTCCACCGCGTCTTGCCAATCGGCCATCACCTACATCGACGGTGACAAGGGCGAATTGCTCTACCGCGGCTACCCCATCGAGCAGCTGGCCAACAAGGCCGACTACTTGGACACTTGCTACTTGTTGCTCAACGGCGAGCTGCCTGTCGGCCAGCAAAGCAAGGACTTCCACAAGTTAGTCAACCAGCACACCATGGTCAACGAACAGATGCAGTTCTTCCTGCGTGGCTTCCGTCGTGACGCACACCCCATGGCCGTGTTGACGGGCCTGATTGGCGCTTTGTCGGCCTTCTACCACGACAGCACCGACATCAACAACCCGGATCACCGCCACATTGCCGCGATCCGCTTGATCGCCAAAATGCCCACCTTGGTGGCCATGGCTTACAAATACGGTGTGGGCCAGCCCTACATGTACCCCCGCAACGACCTGTCCTACGCTGGCAACTTCCTGCGCATGATGTTTGGCACCCCTTGCGAAGACTATGTGGTCAACCCCGTGCTCGAACGCGCCATGGACCGCATCTTCACCCTGCACGCTGACCACGAGCAAAACGCCTCCACCTCCACCGTGCGCCTGTGCGGTTCGTCCGGCACCAACCCGTTTGCCGCCATCGCAGCGGGCGTAGCCTGCTTGTGGGGCCCAGCTCACGGCGGCGCCAACGAAGCCTGCTTGACCATGCTCGAAGACATCCAGAAAATGGGCGGCGTGTCCAAAGTCGGCGAGTTCATGAACCAAGTCAAAGACAAGAACTCCGGCGTCAAGCTGATGGGCTTCGGTCACCGCGTTTACAAAAACTACGATCCACGCGCCAAATTGATGCAAGAAACTTGCGACGAAGTTCTGAAGGAACTGGGCTTGGAAAACGACCCCCTGTTCAAGCTGGCCAAAGAGCTGGAAAAAATCGCCCTGGAAGACGAATACTTCGTCAGCCGCAAGCTCTACCCCAACGTGGACTTCTACTCCGGCATCGTGCAACGCGCCATTGGCATTCCAGTGAACCTGTTCACAGGCGTGTTCGCCCTGGCCCGCACCGTCGGCTGGATCGCCCAACTGAACGAAATGATCAGCGACCCTGAGTACAAAATCGGCCGCCCACGCCAGCTCTTCACCGGCTCTGTGCGCCGTGACGTGCAGCGTTGATCGGTTGTCTACCGATTCCAAAAAGCCCGCCTTGTGCGGGCTTTTTTTCGGCCATAAAACGCCAGTATCATGGCCTAACCCATTCAGTCAGGCCAATGCATGAAAAGCCTGGCACGGACATGAGTCCGGATTCAAGAAGGTTCAGATCCAATCGTCCTACGCAGGCTGGCGAAAAAGAGCTCGGACTGCAACCGCTCGCCGTTGGTCTGTTCCGCCACACGGGCTGCAAGTGCTGCATCCACGGGCATCAAAGGCACCCCCGTTGAAGCCGCCAGCACCTGCGCCTGGCAGGCCCTCTCTAGGTAATAAAGGTCGTCATAGGCGTAGTCCACACGTTCACCGCAGACGATGACGCCATGGTTGCCCAAGAAGACCACATCCGCACCATGCATGGCATGGGCGATGCGTTCGCCCTCGGTCATGTCCAGGGCTAGGCCGTTGTAGTGTGCGTCGACTGCCAGGCGGCCGTGAAAGCGCATGGCGGTCTGCGACAAGGTGGTGTCCAAGGCACGCGCTGCCGTCAAGGTGAGCGCGGTCGCGTAAGGCATGTGGGTATGCAACACCACCGATTTGCGCGCGATACGATGCACCGCAGCATGGATGAACATGGCCGTAGGCTCCACCGGGTGACGACCGGCCAGCTGCTCGCCCTGTGCATTGCACATCACAATGTCAGCCGTTTGCACCTCACTCCAATGCAGGCCACGCGGGTTGAGCAAAAACCAGTCCGGCTGGCCAGGCACCGCCACGCTGAAGTGGTTACAAACCCCCTCACTCAGCCCTTGTGCGGCGGCCGCGCGTAATGCCAGCGCCAAATCTGCGCGCAGCGACAAAATCGCTTCAAAGGTTTGATGGGCTTTCATGGGATAGCTCCTGCTGATCGTGACAGATCGTGACGTTGGTTGCTTGGGCGGATCAATGGCGCTGGCATGGCCACCAATTCTGGCATGTGTGACCAAGTGAGCAAACTTGCAGCCCGGGCTGTATCGGCACTCAGCCATGTGTCGTGCAGGTGTGGGGCGATGATGACGGGCGTGCGCTTTTCATCGCCGGGCTTGTGAAACTGTCGCATCACCGGATGCTCGTCGGCATTCACCGTCAGCATCGAAAAGCTGACGACCCACTCCCCTGTGTCGGGTTTTTGCCATCGGTCCCAAAGGCAGGCAATGCCAAAAGGATCACCGGAGTCCAGTTGAATCCTCCAGCGAACAGCCTTGCCTGTCCCATAGCTGGGTTCGTAAAAATCATCGACCAAGACCAAGCCAAATTGCCTTTGCCGCCAAGCCGTGCGATAGCTGGGCTTTTCTGCAACAGTTTCACTGCGGGCGTTGTAGGTGTAGCGGCTGATCTTGTCGTCTTTGGCCCAAGCCGGGACCAAGCCGAATCGGGCCAAACCACTGGCCACACGCCCAGACCGGTGGCTTTTGACCACCAAGGGGGCTGCGTAACCGGGGTAGGTTTCATCGGGATAGCCCACGGGCAAATCGACCCCCAGGTTTTTCTTTACCCAAGGGGTGCGTTGCGTCGGCGTGAAAATGGTGCACACACAGGAAGTTTAAATTGCATCCAACCAGTAGCCCAACGACTTGGGGCACAAAAAAAGCACCATGCATTGCTGCTTGGTGCTTTTTAATTTAGGTTTCTTGGTGGGCGATGCAAGTTTCGAACTTGCGACCCCTGCAGTGTGAAAACGCCAACATTTCACCTTTTTCCCGTTTAAAAACAACAACTTAGCTGTTTTCGACTGGGTCAAAGTAGTATACTTGTAGTATACCTATATAATTACAAAGTGAAATTTAAATTTCACTTATGTGACGACAGGTGTAAACCAGTGTCATTTCTTTTTACGGTGCTGCTTTTTTAAGCACGTCTCACAGTGTCATTGTGGCTCAGAAATGGCTCAATGTATATAGAGTTTTGCGCGGCAGATCATCAATGTGCATAGAGTTTGTCAAGTGAACGGCCAATGTATATACAGTTTTGGCGGCCATCACTGCCCTCCCCTTTGCTGACACAGCTGCACAATGTGCATACAGATTGGCTTGGCAAGTGATCAAGACCGCCAGAACCTATTGACGCTGGTTCGATGTGCATACAGTTTGAGCCGCCAAACTTGAATATCCTCATCATGATCAAGCAGCTCAATGTGCATAAAACTTCTTTTGACATCAACCAAAGTGCATTTAGATTTAGTCAAACGACGTTGAAGCTTCCCTTATCCACGTCATAAATTTTCAACATATTTAAATAGTTATCAGCTGCATTTCTCCAAACATAAAATTTATATATATCGGATTATTAATTTCAGATGAAAAATTGACTAATTGATTCAATAGAATTTAATCTTACCTAGAACTCTAGGTTTGTCACCTGGCTCAAAAATCGCAGCCTCACCTTCCTCTAGAAAAATCCTTGCTTCAGCAATACCAAAGTCACTGCTGAGCACACCTTGAGTAAATGTAACACCGTGCCCAACATATACATTATTTTTACCTGAAGGAGTTTTATTAAAAAATCCCTTGCTTGGGATAGATCTCAAAGCCCTGTCCAAATCTGCCTTGAACACACCGGGACGAACCAGTAACCAATCAGTCGACGTAAATCTATCGAAGGCCAGCTTGGCTGTTTCTTCACATCGACAAAAACCACTGGAATAAACTTCTCCAATGGGAATATTGAGTTCTTTGATTCGTTGCCCTATTCGCCTACTTTGCGCCCTGCCCTCATCATTGAGCTGTCGCGAGCCAGAAGAGCAATCAAATGGCCGTTCATTGGGCGGGTTGAATTTTGCTGGATCTTTTCCAGGCGTGATGGCATGACGAATAAAGATATTCAATCCACCTTGCTGCAATTTTTCAATCAACAGTTGATCCTGTGCATACAAAAGGGAGGTCGAGCATAAGAGCATTAGACCCAATAATTTACTTATAAGATTTTTTGTCATGATAAAATATTTTTTATAGAAAGCTTTATGTTGATTGAACGTTGAATTAATTTATTAAAATAAGATTATAATATTATATAAAAACAGTATTCATTTTCTTGGAATCATCTTCAGACAATACACACCCACTGATCAGCCACTTACCGTCAGGTTGCTGCTGCAAAGTATAGTTTGCAATCCACGCTTTTCCTCTGATATCAGTCATCTGAACAGGTAAAAATAGATCTGAGCCTACTGACTGGGGCTTCATAAAACTCACTTTGACTGGTCTATGAACAACCGGATATGACCTGATCACCATGTCAACGAAATTCTGTGGTGTTTTAAAAACAGCTTGTATGCTGGGTGCTGCAAATGAAAACGCCAATTCAGCATCATCTTTTGCAAAAGCTGCCAGCTGACCTTGAATAGCAGCTTTTGCTGCAACTACGCTAATACTTGACGGCTGCGAAAAAGCAGGTACATGTAAGAAACC
>JAKFXJ010000302.1 GCA_021731425.1 Limnohabitans sp.
TGTCTCTGTCTTCAATGTTTGGTTTCGTTGAAAGGCACTTCAAAATAATCCGATCCCGGGTGCACTTCGGGGTCGTCGTCGTCGGTTTCTTCGCCCTCGGGCAAGGCCCAAAACAGGCGATCCGGAATGACTTGGCCCATGCCGGGCCGAAAGCCTTCGTCGAGGCATCGGTCCAGGTAATGCAAGGCTTCGCTGGTGGCTTCGGGCAGGTCCATGCCGGTGGCCAACAAAGCTGCCAAAGCGGCGGTCAGCGTGTCGCCCGCGCCCGCAAACACCGCCTCGATGCGTTCAAACTTTTCGTGGGCCAGCACGGTCTCGGGCGAGGCCAGCACGTTGTCAATGTGTTGCTCGGGCAGGGGCAAACCGGTCACCAGGGTGTAGGGCACGCCCAGCTCGGCCGCGGCTTTGGCGATGTCACGCGGCCCGGGGTTGCGCTCGCCACTCCAGTCGGGCAGCAACCAGCGGCGCAGCGTGCTGTGGTGGCCCACCAGCACGCTGGTTTGCGGCAACAGCAATTCGCGAAAAGCGTCCAGGTAGGCGTCGATCTTGTCTTCTTCCCACCACGACAGGTTGGGCATGTAGGCCACGACCGGCACGCCGTCGTAGTCGTCCGACAGCTCGGCAATCACGGCCAAACTCTCGGGCGTGCCGACAAAGCCGACCTTGATGACCTGCACGGGCACATCTTCGGCCACAGCGCGAGCTTGGTCGTGCACGGCTTCGTCGTCCAAGGGGTAAAAGTCGGTGATGCTGCTGGTGTCGCGCACATAAGTGCCTGTGCACACGGGCATGCAATGCGCACCGACCGAAGCCATGGCCACCGCGTCACTGCTCAGTCCGCCTGCACCGCTCGGGTCGTTGGCATTGAACGACAGCACACAGGCCAAAGAGGCCGACTCTTCGTCATCAGGGCGTAGGTCGATGTCGGTGATGGCGGACTTGGGATCGGTCATTGAAGGTCAAATGTCAGGGCCAAGACATGCCGGTCGGGGCAGGTCTTGAATGGGCCGATACAATCAAATCATTCTATTCGACTCTCTGATTGCGACACTGTGATGGAACACAAAACCTGGATGTGCTTGATTTGCGGCTGGATTTACGACGAAGCCGCGGGTGACCCCGAGCATGGCATCGCCCCCGGCACCAAATGGGAAGACGTGCCCATGAACTGGACTTGCCCCGAGTGCGCAGCCCGCAAGGAAGACTTCGAGATGGTCGCCATTTGATCAGTCTGCTTTTTTCTTGACCACGGCGTACCGCGCCAAGGTTGTTTCGCGGGCTTCGGCGTGGTCCACGATGGGGGCAGGGTAGGTCTTGCCGATCACCACCCCCGCCGCCTGTAATTCCATGGGCTTGGCCAGCCACGGCGCGTGCAATGCGGCCGTCGGCAAATCGGCCAATTCCGGCACATAGCGGCGGATGAATTTGCCCTCGGGGTCGAACTTTTCGCTTTGGCTGATCGGGTTGAAGATGCGAAAGTAGGGCTGCGCGTCACACCCGCTGGAGCTGGCCCATTGCCAGCCGCCGTTGTTGGCCGATAAATCGAAGTCGTTCAGGTGGGTGGCGAAGTACTTCTCGCCCCAGCGCCAGTCGATGCCCAAATCTTTCACCAAAAAGCTCGCCACCACCATGCGCAGGCGGTTGTGCATGTAGCCCGTCTGGTTGATCTGGCGCATGGCCGCGTCCACCAGCGGGTAGCCGGTGCGGGCTTCGCACCAGGCGTTGAACAGTTTGTGGGCGTGTGGGCCGTGCTCCCATTCAATCGCGTCGTATTCGGGTTTGAAGCTTTGGCCGCGGCCCACATGGGCAAAGTTGTGCAGCACCTGCACATAAAAGTCACGCCAAATCAGCTCTGACAGCCACACGCTGGCCCCCACGCTGCCCGCCAGCATGCGCGGGTGTGCCTCGCGGGCCAGCTGGCGAATGGACACCGTGCCAAAGCGCAAATGCACACTCAAATAACTGGGGCCTTTGACAGCGGGGAAGTTGCGTGTGTCTTCGTACTGGTCAATGCGGGTCAAAAAGTCTTGCAGCAAGGCCTGAGCGCCCGACTCGCCCGTGGGGATTTTCAGGGCCTGCAGGTTGGTGGGCTCAAAGCCTATGTCGGCCAAGCTGGGCACCGGATGCGCCAAGTCATCGGGGCGCGGGGCCAGGCGAGTGGCCAGGGGTGCGACTTCGAAAGCCTGCAGGTCGTCGGGCGTGATTTTCTTCAACCAGGCATTTTTGTAGGGCGTGAATACGCTGAAGGGCTTGGCCATCTGCGTCAGCACCTCGTTGCGCTCAAACACCACATGGTCCTTGTAGGTGTGCAGCACGATGCCGTGGTCGGCCAGGTGGCCGCGCACCTGGATGTCCCGGGCCAGCGCCAGGGGCTCGTCGTCGTGGTTGGCAAACACCACCTGCGCCTGCAGGTGCTGAGCCAGCTTGACGATTTTGTCCTTGGCCACGCCGTGGCGAACGATCAGGCCCGCCTGGGGGTGGCCTGCCAACTCGCGCAAGCGGGCATCCACCTCGACCAGCGACTCGCGGATGAACTCGACCCGGCGGTCGGCGCGGGGCAGGGCGTCCAGGATTTCGGTGTCGAACACAAACGCCACATGCACGCGCTGGCAGTGCTTCAGGGCCTGGTGCAGGGCCGCGTGGTCACTCACACGCAGATCGCGCCGCAGCCAGACCAGGCCACAAGAAAAAGGGGTTTCCATCGAGGTATGCCGGTTGGAGTCAAACAATGCACCTGTGGATCCCGTCCACAGAAACGGGGCCGCTAAAATCGGTGCATGACAGCCGATTCTGCCTCCATTGACCTCAAGCATCATTTCCTGATCGCCATGCCCGGGTTGGAGGACGAGACATTTTCCCGCAGCGTCATCTACATGTGCGAGCACAGCGCCCGCGGGGCCATGGGACTGATCATCAACAAGCCCGCTGACATTAGCATGCGCCATCTGTTTGACAAGGTGGAGTTGCCCCTGCGCCGCGAAGATTTGATGGAAAGCCCTGTGGGCCATGGCGGCCCGGTTCAGACCGAGCGCGGCTTTGTGTTGCACGAACCCTTGCTTCTGGACAAACCCGAGCAAGATGGCCCCGTTTACGCCTCCACCCTCACCATACCGGGCGGCTTGGAGATGACCACCTCGCGGGATGTGCTCGAAGCCCTGTCGTCGGGTGTTGGGCCCCGTCGGGTGTTGGTCACCCTCGGCTACTCCTCTTGGGGTGAGGGGCAGCTTGAATCGGAGCTGGGCGAAAACACCTGGCTCACCGTGCCCGCCTCGGCCAATGTGATTTTTGAGGTGCCCATGGCCGAGCGTTACGACCGCGCCCTGGACCTGTTGGGCCTGAAAAGTTGGATGCTCTCGCCTGACGCGGGGCACGCATGAGCAGCGCACTCGAAAACACCGTCCCCGCCAAGCACCAGAGTTTTCTGGCCTTTGACTATGGCCTCAAGCGAACGGGTGTGGCCGTGGGCAACCGCCTGATGAAGTCGGCCACGCCACAAGGCACGATTGCCGCCGAGGGCGACGCCCGCTTTGAGCACATTGCCAAACGCATCAAGGAGTGGCAGCCCGACGCGCTGGTGATCGGCGTGCCCACCCACCCCGATGGCGGCGAACACGAGAACACCGTGCGTGCCCGCAAGTTCGGCCGTCAGCTGCGCGGCCGTTTTGGCCTCGCCGTCTATGAGGTCGATGAGCGCTACTCCACCACCGAGGCCCATTCTTATGGGGCCAAAGACGCCGATGCCGCCGCCGCCGCGATCATTCTTGACCAATTTTTAAGGAGCTTGCCATGAGCGCACTCGCCCTCAATGCCGAGGCCCTGTACCTGGAGTTGCTGCGCGGTGTGCGCAGCCTGTGCACGGCCAACACCCGCCTGGTGGGCATCACCTCGGGCGGCGCCTGGCTGGCCCAGCGCCTGCAGCGCGACCTGGGCTTGGCAGGCGAGTCGGGCCAGGTGTCTTCCGTCATGCACCGCGACGATTTTGCCCAGCGCGGTCTGTCGGCCGGTGGCCAGACCAGTTTGCCGTTTGAAGTCGATGGCGCCGACATCCTGATCCTGGACGACGTGCTCTACACCGGACGGACGATCCGTGCCGTGCTCAACGAAATTTTTGACTACGGCCGCCCTGCCCGCGTGCAGCTGGCCGTGCTGGTGGACCGGGGCGGGCGACAGCTGCCGATTCAAGCCGACTACGCCGCAGCCCGAGTGGCCCTGCCCGAGTCGCAATCGCTGGCGCTGGCCCGCGATGCAGAGGGCCGTTTCAGTTTTGAAGTGGAGATCAAAGCCCCGCTTTCTTGAAAGCGCAGCCACAAGCTACGAGGTGAAAACAACATGCTCTACAAACGCAACAACCCCCAACTCAACAAGAACGGCGAGCTGATCCACCTGCTCTCCACCGAAGGCCTGTCCAAGGACATCCTGACGCACATCCTCGACACCGCTCAGGGCTTTGTCAGCGTGAGCGACCGCGAAGTGAAAAAGGTGCCCCTTTTGCGCGGCAAGAGCGTGTTCAACCTTTTCTTTGAGAACAGCACCCGCACCCGCACCACCTTCGACATCGCGGCCACCCGCCTGTCGGCCGACGTCTACACACTCGATATCGCACGCTCTTCGGCCAGCAAGGGCGAGTCGCTGCTCGACACCATCGCCAACCTGAGCGCTATGGCCGCAGACATTTTTGTGGTGCGCCACAGCGAGTCGGGTGCGCCTTACCTGATCGCCCAGCATGTGGCGCCCCATGTGCATGTGGTCAATGCCGGTGACGGGCGGCACGCCCACCCCACCCAGGCGCTGCTGGACATGTTCACCATCCGGCACTACAAAAAAGATTTTGCCAACCTCACCGTGGCCATCGTGGGTGATGTGCTGCACTCGCGTGTGGCCCGCTCGGACATTCATGCGCTCACGACGCTCGGCTGCGCCGAAGTGCGTGTGGTCGGCCCCAAAACGCTGGTGCCCGCCGACATGGCGCAAATGGGTGTGCGTGTCTTCAACAACCTGGAAGAGGGCATCCAAGGCTGTGACGTGGTCATCATGCTGCGCCTGCAAAACGAGCGTATGAGTGGTGCGCTGTTGCCTTCCAGCCAAGAGTACTTCGAGAGCTTTGGCCTCACCCCCGAAAAACTGCAACTGGCCAAGCCCGACGCCATCGTCATGCACCCCGGCCCGATCAACCGCGGGGTCGAGATTGACTCGGCCGTGGTCGACGGTCAGCAAAGCGTGATCTTGCCGCAGGTGACCTTTGGCATCGCCGTGCGCATGGCGGTGATGAGCATCGTGGCGGGCAACGTCGCGTAATCAAGAGCCGATTAGGAAACACACGATGAAACTCCTCATTCAAAACGGCCGCGTGATCGACCCGGCCAGCGGCTTTGACCAAACAGGCGACGTGGCGATTGCCGCTGGCCGCATTGTGGCCATGGGCCAAGCCCCTGCCGACTTCAGCCCCAACCGCGTGATCGACGCCAAGGGCTGCATCGTGGCCCCGGGCCTGGTGGATCTGGCGGCGCGTTTGCGCGAGCCCGGCCAGGAACACGCGGGCATGCTCGAGAGCGAAATGGCCGCGGCCGTGGCCGGTGGTGTGACCAGTTTGGTTTGCCCTCCCGACACCGAGCCGGTGCTGGACGAACCCGGTCTGGTCGAGATGCTGCGTTACCGCGCCGAGAAACTGCACCAAGCCCGCGTGTTGCCTTTGGGCGCACTCACGGTGGGTTTGAAAGGCGATGTGCTGACCGAAATGGGCCAGCTCACCGCCGCTGGTTGTGTGGGGTTTTCTCAGGCCGAGGTGCCGATTCAAAGCACCCAAGTGCTGCAACGCGCTTTGCAATACGCCAGCACCTTTGGTTACGCCGTCTGGCTGCGCCCACAAGATCTGCATTTGGGCAAGGGCGTGGCCGCCAGTGGGGCTCTGGCCACGCGCATGGGTTTGTCGGGCGTGTCGGTGGCCGCCGAAACCATTGCCCTGCACACGATTTTTGAGCTGGTGCGCAGCACCCAAGCCCGCGTCCACCTGTGCCGCATCAGCAGCGCCCAAGGGGTTGATTTGATCCGCAAGGCCAAGGCCGAGTGTTTGCCAGTCACGGCCGATGTGAGCATCAACTCGTTGCACCTGACCGATGCCGACATGGGCTACTTTGACAGCCGTGCCCGCCTCACACCCGTTCTGCGCCAGCAGCGTGACCGCGACGCGCTGCGTGCAGGTCTGGCCGACGGCACGCTGGACGTTCTGGTCTCCGACCACACCCCGGTGGACGCCGATGCCAAGGCCTTGCCCTTTGCCGAAGCCGAGCCCGGTGCCACGGGCATGGAGCTGCTTTGGAGCCTGGCGCTCAAATGGGGGCAAGACGCAGGATGGCCTGTGGCCCAGGTGCTCTCACGCATCACGGCCGATCCGGCCCGTGTGCTGGGTTCGACGCTCGGTGGTTTGCAAGACTCGGTGGGCCATCTGGCCGTGGGCGGCGTGGCCGATGTGTGTGTGCTGTCCACCGAAGGCCACTGGTTGGTGAGTGATGCTTCGCTGCGCAGCCAAGGCAAGAGCACCCCGTTTTCGGGTTACGAGCTGCCCGGCCGCGTGCTGGCCACGGTGGTGGGCGGGCAAGTGGCGTTCGAAGCCGCTTGAGCAGAGGCACGCTGCGCATGACGGTCCTGAGCGCCATCTGGAAATTCCTGCGCGGCCTGTGGCATGTGCTCGTGGGCATGTGGACCATTTATGTGCGCTTTCCACAGTTGACACCCGAGCAGCGCGAAATGCGCGTGCAAGCCTGGGCGCTGCAGTTTTTGGCTTTGTGGGGCATTCACCTGCGTGTGATCGGCCAGCCCGTTGCCAGTGGCCCCGCGCTCATGGTGGCCAATCACATCTCTTGGCTTGACATCTTGGTCATCCACGCCGCGCGGCACTGCCGCTTTGTCTCCAAATCCGACATCCGCGAGTGGCCGCTGGTGGGCATGCTGGCCACGGGTGCTGGCACGCTGTACATCGAGCGCACCAGTCGCAAAGACGCGCTGCGCATGGTCCTGGACATGGCCAGTGCCATGCGCAATGGGGATGTGGTGGCCGTGTTTCCGGAAGGCACCACCAGCGATGGGCGCGAGTTACTGCCCTTCCACGCCAACCTGATCCAGGCGGCCATCCAGGCCGAAGCACCGGTGCAGCCCATGTCGTTGAAGTTCATCGATGCCCAAACCGGTGAGCTGAGCTTGGCACCTTGTTATATCGGCGATGACACGCTGATCGGCTCCATGTGGCGGACCCTTAAAGCCAGCCGCATCGAGGCGGTGGTGCACTTTGGCGAGCCCCAAGCGGCCAACGGCCGAGATCGCCGTGCTTGGGCGCAGGATTTGCGCCAGGACATTCTGGCCTTGCGCGACGCGCCTTGATTGGTTTTTTCAAGGGCCTCATTTCGGCCGCTTGACGTTTTTCATCAGGCCGTGAATTCCCGTGTGATTTGCCACTGGCCGTTGCGCCAGACCCATACCATGGTCTTTTGGTCGCTCGACTGCAGACGCTCGTCCTGATAAATCTGAGTAAAGTTCACCGTCGCTTGGTTGGCGTCGATCCGCAGCGTCATGTTTTGCATGTCGTGCCGAATGCTTTTTTTTCTGGAGATGCGCTGCGTTCGCTGCTGTTCCCATTCAGATCGGCTCAAGCCCTTGGGCGGCTCAAAGTCGCTGGCATACATCCTCAAATACGGGGCCATGGCCTGTCCGCTCCAGGCTTGGCTCCATTGCTGAAGGGCTTGACGAAGCTCTTGCTCCGTGCCGCTGGCTTGATCGGGTGCGGGCGGCTGTGGGGGGGGCTTCGACCGCAGCAACCACTGCGGCCGGGGTCGCTTGAAGAGCGGGGGCTTGCGCTGCGCTGCCCACCGGCAGCTGGCCGCTGGAGGTCTCGCTCAATGAGGTCACGATCACCGAACCCGGGGGTTCAATCGGTGGTGTCCAGTTGCCGCGCAGGTCGTCGTTTTTGGCCATCAGATGGGACAAATGCATGAGGACCAAGGCCAACAAAAAAAACAGCAGGTGACGCTTCTTCAGCCATGCGTGCTGATCGCTCAGTGGCATGACCTGTGCCTTGGACGTGTCAGCCTCAGGCTGGTCACGCTGCTCCCAAGGCGCCAAGTTGCGGGCAGCTGGGTTCTGGACCGAATAGGGTGTTGAGTTCGACACCACTTGCCTGAAGTTGAAAAAGCCACCCCTTGCGCCGACCTCGTGTCTTGAAGCGCTTTCTTCGCCTGAATAAGTGTTTGAAATCATCGGTTCACCAATTTATGTTCGTATTTTTGGTGTAATTTACATTTTTATTGAATATTAGTAAAGATATTTTTTTCACAGAAGAACTTTAAAGAATTCTTTATTTGGTATTTTTAGCACTTCGCAACAGGCGAAGGGCTCAAAAAAATCATGCACCAAGCCGCACTGTGAGCGCTGCGTGAGTGCCAATGAGGGGGGTAAGGCGGTCAAGCCTGACTGAGGATGGCCCTAAAGGGACAGGCGCTGAGGGCTGTGACCTGACGACGGCTTTGGGTTCGAAGGCCTTTGTCAGTATTGATATTTTATGTGAATTTGATGCTTTGATACTTCGGGTCCGTGTGCTCACAGGCCTCGGCCTTGGCACAGGGCATCTGGCAAAGTTCGCGGTCACTCACCGGGCAGGTGCGGTTGAAGGTGACCACATGGTCCACCTCGGCGCGAATGCCGATCCACTCACCCAGCTTGTGGTCGTGGTGGCTGGGCACATGGGCCATCAGCAAATCACCACTGGCCAGGCGCAAGGTGTACAAAAACTCCGAGCCCCGAAAAGCTTTGCGGATGATCTGCGCCTTCACCGGGGCATCGTCGTCGTGCACGATGTCATCGGCCCGCAGCAGCACATCGCATTGGCCGCCTTCAAAAGCACAGGGCAGGGGGCATTCGGCCACATCGCGCAGCTCGCCCACCGGGGTGCTGACCAGAATGTGCCCATCCACCTCGCGCAGCGTGGCGGGCGTGAAGACGCCATGGCCAATGAAGTCAGCCACAAAGCGGGTGGCTGGGCGGTGGTAGAGGCTGTAGGCATCGTCCCACTGGTGCAACTGGCCTTCGTTCATCACCCCGATCACGTCGCCAATCGCAAAGGCTTCGAGCTGGTCGTGAGTGACCAGCAGTGCGGTGGCCTTGGCTGCTTTGAGGATGTTGCGCACCTCATGCGCCAAGCGCTCGCGCAGGTCGATGTCCAGATTGGAAAACGGCTCGTCCAGCAGCAGCAAGTCGGGCTTGGGGGCCAGCGCACGCGCCAAAGCGACACGTTGCTGTTGGCCACCCGAGAGTTCATGGGGGAAGCGTTGGTCCGAACCGGCCAGTCCCACCAGCTCCAGCACTTCAGCCACGCGGGCCAGGCGTTCGGCTTTGGGCAAGTGTTCCAGCCCAAAACCCACGTTGCGGCCCACGTCCATGTGCGGAAACAGCGCGTAGTCCTGGAACACCATGCCAATGCGGCGGCGCTCGGCCGGTTCGGTGTGGCCTTTTTCGCTGACCACCCGGTTGGACAACAAAATCTGCCCGCCCGACACCGGCTCCAGCCCCGCCACCGCCCTGAGCAAAGTGGTCTTGCCGCAACCCGATGGGCCGATCAGCACGCCAATGTCGCCCTAGCGCAGGCCCAGGTTCACCCGCTGCACGGCGGGCGTGGGGCTGCCGGGGTATTGGATGTCGAGTTGGCGTAGTTCTAGAAACATGCTCCGGATTGTAGGCAGGTTGTTTTGCGCTCCTACAATCGAAGTCTATGCTGACCACTTTGGCCCGCCGTTTATCGGGCCTCCCCTCCCTGTTGTTTGCCTTGCTGGCGCTGGCTTTGGCCTTGCCCGTGTTGGCCGTGCTGGGGTCTTGGCTGCAGTGGAGCGGCGAGAGTGCCAGCATCTTGCGCGAGATGGCGGGCACTGTGCTGCCCGATTACGCGCTGACCACGCTGGGCCTGTGCCTGATGGTGGCGGTGGGCGTGACGGTGCTGGGCCTGGCCACTGCGGCGCTGGTCACCTTGTTCGATTTTCCGGGGCGCGGCGTGTTCGAGTGGCTGCTGCTCTTGCCACTGGCCATGCCCGCTTATGTGGTGGCTTACGCCTACACCGACTTTTTGCAGTTCAGCGGCCCGCTGCAAGTGGCCTTGCGCGAGGCTTTGGGTTTGCAAGGGCGTTTGTGGCCCGATGTGCGCAGCGTCTGGGGCGCGGCGCTCGTGTTCACCTTGTCTCTTTACCCCTATGTTTATTTGCTGGCCCGCACCGCTTTGGTGGAACGGGCCTCGGGCTTGATGGAAGCGGCCCGTCTGTTGGGTGCGCCCCTGTCCCGCCGCATCCGCGAAATCGCGCTGCCGCTGGCCCGCCCCGCTGTGGCCGCAGGTGTGGCTTTGGCGCTCATGGAAACCCTGGCCGACTTTGGTGTGTCGAGCTACTTCGGCATCCAGACCTTCACAGCGGGCATCTACAAAGCCTGGCTGTCCATGGACAAC
>JAKFXJ010000103.1 GCA_021731425.1 Limnohabitans sp.
ACATCTACAACTACGGTGGTTTCCGCGAATCGAACAACGACCAACTGATCCCGATCCGTCAACTCGAGTTGTTCAAAGACCGCCGCAAGGTCGAGGGCGATGACAAATTGGCCGCTGCCGACAAAGCCAAACAATTGGCCGAGATTGACAAGCAACTGGCCGCTTTGAAGAAATAAGCATGTCCACCATGTCCACCGCCATCGCCAGTGCCGATCTGGAAAAACTACAACAACTGGCCTCGCAAAAAAAGAGCCAGGGCCTGAGCTACTTGGTTTGGCTGGTGGCAGCGGGCGTCCTGGCCTGGGCTTGGCAGGGGGCTGAAATACGCCCCCTGGACTTGATCCGAGATTCGGCGAACATGCGCACCTTTGCCGCCGATTTTTTCCCGCCCGATTTCAAAGACTGGCAGATGTACCTGCGCGAGATGGTCGTCACGCTCCACATCGCCTTGTGGGGCACGGTGCTGGCCATTGTGGCCGCCGTGCCCATGGGTTTGCTGTCGGCCGCCAATGTGGCCCCGGCCTGGGTTTACCAGCCGGTTCGCCGCTTGATGGATGCGTGCCGGGCCACCAATGAAATGGTGTTTGCCATGCTGTTCATTGTGGCTGTGGGCTTGGGCCCTTTTGCCGGTGTGCTGGCCTTGTTTGTTCACACCACGGGCACTTTGTCCAAACTGTTTTCCGAAGCGGTCGAAGCCATCGACCCGCGCCCGGTAGAAGGCATTCGTGCCACAGGTGCGCACAAACTCGCTGAAATTGCTTACGGCGTGATCCCGCAGGTGATGCCGCTTTGGCTCTCGTATTCGCTGTACCGCTTCGAGTCGAATGTGCGCTCTGCTTCGGTGGTGGGCATGGTGGGTGCAGGCGGCATCGGTGTGATTTTGTTTGAGGTGATCCGCAGCTTCGAGTACGCCCAGACCTGCGCCGTCTTGCTGATGCTGATCGTCACCGTCTCCCTCATTGACATGGTGTCTTCATGGCTGCGACAGCGATTCATCTGACATGGTTCAACCCGGTGCAGCTCACCTGGGGACCGAACCTGTTGCACACCCACACACCAGACAAAGCGTTTTTTGTACTGGCAGATCCCCACGCCATCTCTTTGGCCATGGAGGCCGATTTGAGAAGCCACTGGGCCGAACTGTGCCAAGGCTGGATTTGGCAGCGTTCTGCCCAAAGCAGCATATCGGCAGCACTGGAACTGTGCCAGCAGCTTTGGCCAATGTGGGCCACACATCCGGACGCGGCCTTGCTGGCCATCGGTGGCGGCACCACGCTGGACCTGGCCAAACTGGCCCGCTTTGAGCTGCCAGACCTGAGCCAGGCGACATCGGTTTGGCGTGCCAACAAGCTGCCGTACCCACACAAGCGGCATACCCTGTGGTGTGCCCCCACCACCTCAGGTACAGGCAGCGAAGTCACGCCATGGGCCACGCTCTGGGACCTCGACGCCCAGCCTGCCCTCAAGCGCTCGTGGTCCAGCCCCAAGGGCTTTGCCGACCAAGCCTGGGTTGACCCGAACCTGACCTTGTCTTGCCCCGAAGGCTTGACGCGGGACACCGCTTTAGACACCTTGGCGCACGCGCTCGAATCCATCTGGAACCACCACGCCAATGAGATCACACGCCCTTTGGCCGTGCGCTCTGCGCGAATGGTTTTGCAGACCCTGCCTGCCCTGCTCAAGAGCCCTCAAGACACGGGTTTGCGAGAGCAAATGAGCCAGGCCTCTGTGCTGGCGGGTTTGGCGATGTCGCAAACCCAGACGGCCTTGGCCCACGCCTTGTCGTATGACCTGACGCTGCATGAAAACCTGCCCCATGGCCACGCCTGTGCGGTGTGGTTGCCCATGGTGCTGGACATTGCAGCGGCCATCAGCCCGCAGGTTCAGGACGACCTGGCAGATATTTTTGACTGCCGCTGGCAACAAGCTCGAGAACACCTGACGAACTGGCTGCAGAACCTGGGCATCGCGCCACGCGAGCTGCGCCAGAACCCGGTCGGTCTTTATCAATTACAGCAGGCACTCGCCTCACCCCGAGGCCGCAACTTTGTAGGAAGCACAGCATGAGCAACGATGTGATCATTGTGGGCAGTGGCATCGTGGGCCTGGCTTGTGCCTGGGCCGCGTTGCAACAAGGCAAGAACGTGCGCGTGATCGACCGCGATCCATTTTGTGTGGGGGCTTCGATCCGCAACTTTGGCTTTGTCACCGTCACGGGCCAAGGCCGGGGCGACACCTGGCGTCGCGCCCGGCGCTCACGGGATGTGTGGGCAAGCCTTGCACCCCAAGCGGGCATCGCGATTGAACATGAGGGCTTGTATGTGCTGGCCCAAAGGCCACAAGCCAAAGTGGTTTTGCAAGAATTGTGCAAACAAGCCGAGGGGCAAGACCTGCAATGGCTCGAAGGCCAAGCACTGCAAGACCAGGCCCCTCATTTTGTGATGAAACATTTACAGGGTGCCTTGTACAGCCCTTACGAGCTGCGCATCGAAGCCCGCAGCGCCATTGAAAAACTCCGTGTTTGGCTGGCCACACAGGGCGTGGTGTTTCAGATGGGTCAACACGTCCAAGAAGTCATCTCGGGGGCCGTCTTCACGGGCGGGCAGTGGCTGCAAGCCGAGCGCATCTTGGTCTGCCCCGGCCCTGACATGCGCAGCCTGTTTCCAGAAGCCTTCAGCCAAAACAACACCCAGCTGTGCCAGCTGCAAATGCTGCGGGTACGACCACAAGACGGCTACAAGCTCGGTGCTGGCGTCATGAGCGATTTGAGTTTGGTGCGCTACCGGGGTTACAGCGAGTTGCCTGGATCTCAATTGCTGCTCGATCAACTGCGCGTGGAAGCACCACAGGAATTGGCCCACGGCATTCACCTGATCGTAGTGCAAAGCCAAGATGGCTCTTTGGTGGTGGGTGACTCGCACCACTACGGTCAGGCCATGCGACCATTTGCTTCGCGCGAAGTGGAAGACCTGATCCTTTACGAGATGCAGCGGATGCTGTCCCTGGGCCATTACCAGGTGACCGAGCGCTGGACGGGCATTTACCCCAGTGCCCAGCAAGACAGCATGGTGCGCGAAGTCATGCCCGGTGTTCAGTTGGTCAGCGTGACCAGTGGCACTGGCATGAGCACCTCCTTTGGCTTGGCCGAAGACGTCGTTGGCAACTGGAGCGCCGCATGAAGCAAGACCACACAAAAAACATCCAAGGCATCGTGCTCGACTGGGCGGGCACTATCGTGGACTTTGGCAGCCTGGCCCCCATGGGCGCATTTGTTGAGCTGTTTGCCCGCCACCAACTGACCATCTCCATCGCCGAGGCCCGCGTGCCCATGGGTTTGCCCAAAATTGACCACATTGCAGCCTTGGCCCGTATGCCTGCCATCGCTGAGCAATGGCAAAGTTTGAAGGGCAGTCCCTTCAGCCACACAGATGCGGAGGAACTGCTGACCGAGTTTGAACCCATGAGCGCCCAGGCCGCACTGGACCGCTGCACGTTCATCCCCGGTTTCATGTCGGCGTACCATGCGCTCAAAGCCCAAGGCTTGGCCTTTGCCACCACCACCGGTTACACCCGCACCATCATGACGCCCTTGATTGAGATTGCCCACGCTCAAGGTTTCACACCCGCCCTGGTGGTTTGCTGCGATGACGTAGCCCGCAGCCGACCCGACCCCATGGGCATGTGGGCTTGTCTAGAGGCCATGGGTTTGCAGGGTCAGGCCGCGCAGGTCATCAAGGTCGACGACACCGCGCCGGGCCTGGCAGAAGGTCTGGCCGCAGGCACATGGACCGTGGGTGTGGCCATCAGTGGCAACGCCCTGGGCTGGACGCATGAAGCTTGGCTGCAGGCCAGCCCACAAGACCAGGCCCACGCCCGCGCCAGCGCTGGCGCCCTGCTGCTCTCGGCTGGGGCCCACGAGGTGATCGACAGTGCGGCCGATTTGCCCGATGCCATCGCCCGCATTGAGCAACGCATCGCCCAGGGCGAAACCCCTTGAGTTGACATGCCCCAAGGCCTGAGTCCTGAACAAGCGTTTTGGTCACGCCTGAGTGAGCCTCAACAAGCTTGGCTGGCAGGCGAGCTGAAGGCCCAGCAAGCCATGCCCAGCGGCGGCAGCGTCTGGTTGTGCGACGGCGTTGAGTTGGGCTGGGTGTCGGCCAACCGCGCCCAAGACATGGTGGCTTTGCTGCCCGGCTGCACCATCAGGCAGGGTCGTTTGCACTGGCAAACGAGCGCGGTCCAGCCCATGCAGCGCAGCCAGGCTTTGCAAGCTTTTTTGGAGCAACAAGCGGCCCAAGGGCGACTCACCGGTTGGCGTGGTGAGTTTTTTGCGTGGTGGCCTGACACACCCGCCTGGCCACCAGCTTTGGACGTGTCCCCATTTTTGTGTGTAGAGCGGGCCGGTTTCAGGCACCTGGGCATGATGAGCCATGCGGTGCACATCCACGGCTTTTTGCCGCAAGGGGATCTGTGGTGCGGCCGCCGCGCCGACCACAAAGCCACCGACCCCGGCCTGCTGGACAACCTCGCCGCCGGGGGCTTGACGGCCGGAGAAGCCCCTTTGACAACGGCTGTGCGTGAATTGGCAGAAGAGGCCAGCTTGCACTTGAGCGATCCAAGCCGCCTGCGAGGGGCCGGGGTGATCCGCACCCAAAGACTTGAACCCCAAGGCTGGCATGACGAACAACTGCTGGTCTACACCTTGCACATGACTGAGCTGGAGACGCCCATCAACGCCGATGGTGAGGTGCAGGAATTTTTGTGCCTGAGCCCAGGCGAGGTGGTCTCGCGCATGCAATCGGGGCAATTCACAGGGGATGCCTGCGCCTCTTTGGCCCAAAGTTTGGCCTGGCTCATGACCGGCTCAAGCCCGAACAGACCTGCTCCATCAGCGCCTTGACTTGCGGGACATGACTGGCAAGGAAGTGACGCCTTGAGGCCAAGGTTTCGGTTAAGGTTGATCTTTTGAACCCCAACCACGGACAAGACCATGATCCTCGAACTCGCCGACATCCGCATCCAGCCTGGCCAGCAGGCCGCTTTTGAAAAAGCCATTGAGCTGGGCCTGAACACCGTGGCCTCCAAGGCCAAGGGCTTTCGGGGGGCCAAGGTCAACCGCTGCATTGAAACACCGGAGCGCTTTGTGCTGCAGATTTTCTGGGACACCCTGGAAGACCACACAGTGGGCTTTCGTCAGTCACCGCTGTTCACCGAATGGCGTGCCATTGTGGGCCCCTTCTTTGCCGCGCCCCCGCATGTGGAGCACTTCGAGCTGACCTACACCTCGGCCTGAGCCAAGTCAGAGGCCATCTGAAGGCCCGCATCAGCTGCTTTGATGCCCTTGCACCAGACGCGAGAGCAAATGCACAAACTGGCTTTGCTCTTGCGGCGTCAGCGGGCTCAAGATTTTTTCTTGCACCCGGGCCACATCGGACTGGATGTTGGCCAAGGCTTGCACACCTTGGGGGGTGACCACCAGCAGTTTGCGCCTGCGGTCGGTTGGATCAGCCTCGCGCACCACCCAGCCCTTGGCCTCCAGCCGCCCAATGACCGAGCCTGAAGTCGCCGGGTCAAAGGCCACCCGCTTGGCCAGACTCACCTGGTCGATGCCCGGGCTGCCCAGCAAGGCATTCAAGATGGCAAATTGGACAGGTGTGATGTCGGCACTGGCCAATTGCTCAGCAAAAATGGCAACTGCGATTTGCTGGGCCCGTCTAATGAGGTGACCGGGCGTGGCCTGCAGGTCGATGCTTTGGGTCATGTGCGTGACGTGTTGCGGGGATGGCGCAGGGGCCTGATCTCAAACATTCCGATTAACATCTGATTTTCAATTCTTGAGAAAGCGACCCATGAGTTTTGTATTTTCACCCATGCCTGTGGTCTCGGTGCCTGTGCTCGGCCAACCCGAACGTTTTCCAGTGCACCGTATTTACTGCGTGGGCCGCAATTATGAAGAGCATGCCAAGGAAATGGGCTTCACCGGCCGCGAGCCGCCTTTCTTCTTTCTCAAACCCGCCGACAGCCTGGTGGTGGTCGATGCTGGCCAGACAGGTGTCATGCCCTACCCCAGCCTGACCCAAAACCTGCACCATGAGATTGAACTTGTGGTGGCCATCGGCCTGGGCGGCCGAAATATCCAAGCCGCCGATGCGGCCAAGCACATCTATGGTTATGCGGTGGGCCTGGACATGACACGCCGCGACCTGCAAAACGAGATGAAAAAGCAAGGCCGCCCCTGGTGCATCGGTAAGGCCTTTGACCACTCGGCGCCTATTGGCCCGATCACGCCCATCGCGCAAGCCGGTGATGTGAACAACGCCGACATCAGCCTGCAGGTCAACGGTGCAGACCGTCAGCGCAGCAGTGTGGCCAAACTCATCTGGAACGTGGCAGAAACCATCGAGCACCTCTCTGCCGCATGGGAATTGCAAGCCGGCGACCTGATTTATACCGGCACCCCCGAAGGCGTGGCCGCCGTGGTGGCAGGTGACACCTTGGTGGGACAGGTGGCGGGCTTGGGCAGCTTGGAAATCAAAATCGCCTGAAAAGCGGCGTGGGAAAACGCTGTTGGCGAGGCCGAACCCACAGCGTTTTCCCCATGAACAAAAGTGCGCATTGGTCAAAAAATAGCGGGTTAACCCCTATCAAAGATCGGAAAAGTTGCAACATAATTCATTTTTTGAATGCTGAAAGCGCATCAACAGCTTTCATGCGAATGCCTGTGCCGCGTTTTTCTGATTAACCGACCGAGCGGTTGGTTTATCATCAATTTTTTAACCCAAGTTGGAGACAAGTCGATGAAGAAATTCCTGCAACAAACGGCCCTGGCCGCAGGCTTGATGGCCATTGGTTTTGGCGTCCACGCCCAGACCATCACGCTGAAGGTGCACCACTTTTTGGGACCACAGTCCATCCAGCACACCACCATGCTGGGCGACTGGTGCAAAAACATCGCCAAAGACTCCAACAACCGCTTGCAGTGCCAGATCTTCCCGGCCATGCAGCTGGGCGGCACCCCACCGCAGCTGTATGACCAAGCCAAAGACGGTGTGGCCGACGTGGTCTGGACCGTGGCCGGTTACTCGGCTGGCCGTTTTGCCAAGACCCAAGTGTTTGAGCTGCCCTTCACCATGACCAATGCCGGTGCCACCAGCCGCGCCGCATGGGACTTCGTGCAAAAACATGCCATGGATGAGCACAAAGACGTGAAACTGCTGGCTGTGCATGTGCACGGCCCAGGCGTGATCTTCACCCGCGACAAGCCCATCACCAAGATGGAAGACTTCAAGGGCATGAAGATGCGTGCCCCCACGGCCAACGTCACCAAGATGTTGGCCAAAATGGGCGCGACCCCCGTGGGCATGCCTGTGCCTCAGGTGCCTGAAGCCCTGTCCAAAGGCGTGATCGATGGCGCGGTGATTCCTTACGAAGTGGCTCCTGGCCTGAAGGTGCACGAGCTGACCAAGTTCAGCGCCGAGACCGACAAGAGCTACCCAGCCCTGTACACCACCGTGTTCGTGGTGCCCATGAACAAGGCCAAGTACGAGTCGCTGCCTGCTGACTTGAAAGCCGTGATCGACAAGAACTCTGGTCGTGAGTTCTCAGCCTTCCTGGGCAGCACGCAAGAAGGCAATGATGTGCCTGGCCGCAAGATTTTTGCCGACACCAAAACCCAGACCATCTCGGTGATCCCACCCTCTGAGTTGGCCCGCTGGAAGAAGGCCACCGACGAACAGGACAACGAGTGGGTGGATGCCATGAACAAGCGTGGCCAAAACGGTGCAGCCATGCTCAAGGATGCCCAGGACCTGATCAAGCAATACACCAAGTAAAGACTTCGGTCTTGATTGGCGATTCATGGGGTGAGCTGCGGCCCACCCCATTTTTTTGTCCCTAGGAGAAGCCCATGGCAGAAGCCGTCCATGTTTTATCCACACGTCAGTACCAAGGCCTGGGCTGGGTGCTGGACCGTTTGTGCAAGCTGCTGGCGATCTTGTCGGGCTTGACCTTGTTGGCCATGGCCTTCATGTCATTGCGAAGCATCGTCGGCCGCGCTTTTTTCGATGCGCCACTGCTGGGCGACTTTGAACTGGTTCAGTTTTTGTGTGCAGGTGCCGTGGCCATGTCGCTGCCCTACACACATTGGATCTCTGGCCATGTGATCGTGGATTTCTTCACCGCCAATGCCCCGGCACGTCTCAACGCCGTGCTCGACACCTTGGCCAATTTGCTGCTGGCGTTTTTTGCTGGCTTGATCAGCTGGCGTGTGACCGTCGGTATGCTCGATTTGCGCGGCAACTTTGACGCCTCGATGCTCTTGGAAATCCCCACCTGGTGGGCCTATACCCCCTTGGTACCTTCATTTGCGCTGCTGTCCCTCACGGCCCTGTACCGCGCCGTCGAAAAAATGAAAGAGGTCCAATCATGAGCGGCATCGAATGGGGCAGTTTGATGTTTGTGGTCCTGCTGGGGCTGTTGGCGCTGCGGATCCACATTGGGATGGCCATGCTGCTCACCGGCACAGTGGGCTACACCTTTGTGGCGGGCTGGGACCCGTTGATGAGTTTTTTCAAAAATGCGGCCTTTGCCCGCTATTCCACTTACGACCTGTCGGTGGTTCCCCTGTTTCTATTGATGGGCCAATTTGCCACCCAGGGTGGTCTGTCCAAGGCTTTGTTCAAAGCGGGCAACGCCATGATCGGACACTGGCGCGGTGGCATGGCCATGGCGGCTGTGACCTCGTGTGCAGGCTTTGGGGCCATTTGCGGCTCCTCACTGGCTACGGCGGCCACCATGGGCCAAGTGGCGTTGCCCGAGCTTAAAGCACACAAATACTCTGAACGCCTGTCGGCTGCCGTGATCGCAGCGGGCGGCACCTTGGGCATTTTGATTCCGCCCTCGGTGCCTTTGGTGATCTACGCCATCATCACCGAACAAAACATTGCCAAGCTGTTTTTGGCGGCCTTTGTGCCCGGCATCATCGCCGCCATCGGCTACATGGTGGTGATCGGCATCATCGCCCGCGTCAGCCCCAAAGATGCCCCTCGGGGTGACCGTTTCAGCTGGGCGCAGCGCCTCACAGCCTTGGCCGAAACTTGGCCCGTCTTGTTGATTTTCATGGTGGTCATTGGCGGCATTTACGGCGGTTTCTTCACCCCGACCGAAGCCGCTTCCATCGGCACCGTGGCCACAGCCTTTGTGGCCTGGAAGTCGGGCGGCCTGCGCGGCCAAGGCTTCATGCAATGCCTGTATGGCGCAGCCGCAGGCACGGGCATGATCTTCCTGATCTTGCTGGGCGCGGATGTGCTGAACGTGTTTTTGGCGCTGACCCAAGTCAACACCGAACTGGCCAAATGGGTGGTCAGCATGGACCTGTCACCGCTGGCCGTGCTGTTCACCATCATTGGCATCTACCTGGTGCTGGGCTGCGTGATGGACAGTTTGTCCATGCTGCTGCTGACCATTCCGATTTTCTTTCCCATCATCATGGGCATTGATTTGTGGGGCATGGACCCCGAGTCCAAAGCCATCTGGTTTGGCATATTGGCACTGATGGTTGTGGAGATTGGCCTGATCACGCCACCCGTGGGCATGAACGTGTTTATCATCAGCAGCATGACGAAAGATGTGCCAATGAAGGACATCTTCCGCTACATCATGCCCTTCCTGGCCTCTGACCTTTTACGCATCTTGCTGATCGTCTTTGTGCCCTCCGTCGTCCTATTTGTCCTGAAACTCTGACCATGTACTCACGAGAAGCCATTCGACATTGCCGCCAGTGCGGTGCTTCGGTGGCTTACCGTTTGCCCGACGACGGCGACACCAAGCAGCGGGCCATCTGCACCGCCTGCCACACGGTGCACTACGAAAACCCTCTGAACGTGGTGGGCACCGTGCCCCATTGGGGTGACCAGGTGCTGCTGTGCAAGCGCAACATCGAGCCACGCAAAGGAAAATGGACCTTGCCTGCAGGCTTCATGGAGCTGGGCGAATCCACATCACAGGGCGCGGCCCGAGAGACGACCGAAGAAGCCGGGGCCCAATTCATCATGGAAGACCTGCTCACCGTGATGAGCGTGCCGCGTGTGGGGCAGGTGCACCTGTATTACCGCGCCCGTCTGACCAGCGACGTGTTTGACCCCGGGCACGAAACCATGGAAGCGCGGCTGTTCAAGGAAGACGAAATTCCTTGGAATGAACTGGCCTTTCGCACCGTCAAGGAAACCTTGGAACACTACTTTGCCGATCGGCGTGCCGGGCGCTTCAGCACCCACGCTTTCGACATTGCGTAAAAATTTGTATTCGCCTGCCCAAATGGGGCAAAGGCCTTTGATAATGAGAGGTTATTTCCTCCCTCTTTCTCTTCAAAGGCTTTACATGATCAAGTC
>JAKFXJ010000194.1 GCA_021731425.1 Limnohabitans sp.
ACCGAGACACCCCGCGCCTTGAGGCTTTGCAGGTACTGGCCCACCAACTCAACAATTTTGGGGGCCAGGCCCTCGGTGGGCTCGTCGATGATGATGAGATCGGGGTCGCCCATAAGGGTGCGGCACAACGTGAGCATTTGCTGCTCACCGCCCGAGAGCACGCCCGCTTCGGTGTGTTCCCGCTCTTTGAGACGAGGGAACATGGCAAACATGTCGTCAAAAGACCAGCGGCCGTTTTGTCCACTGCGCTTTTGACCCAGCTGCAGGTTTTGGCTCACCGTGAGCTTGGGGAAAATCTCGCGGTTTTCTGGCACATAGCCCACGCCCAGGTGCGCAATTTCGTAGGCCTTTTTGCCCTGGATGGGCTGGCCTTTCCAGTCAATGCGGCCCTCGCATTCCACCAAACCCATGATGGCTTTGGCGGTGGTGGAGCGGCCGGAACCGTTGCGCCCGAGCAAGGCCACGATCTCGCCCTCCCCGACTGCAAAATTGACGCCATGCAGCACATGGCTTTTGCCGTAATAGGCATGAAGGTTGTCGATTTGCAGCATCAATGGCCTCCCGCTTGGCTGTCTGCGACCGGAGAGCCCAGATAAGCCTCTTGCACTTTGGCGTTGGCCCGCACGGCCTCGGGGCTGTCGAAGGCAATGACTTCGCCATACACCACCACCGCGATCTTGTCGGCCAGGCCAAACACCACGCCCATGTCGTGTTCCACCGTCAGCAGGGTTTTGCCCACGGTGACGTCTTTGATGAGCTGAATGAAACGCGAAGTCTCACTCTTGCTCATGCCGGCTGTCGGCTCGTCCAGCAAAATCACATCCGAGCCGCCCGCGATGGTCACGCCAATTTCCAGCGCCCGCTGCTCGGCATAGGTCAGGTTGACCGCCAGCACGTCGCGTTTTTTGTCCAAATGGATCATGTCCAGCAACTCGTCGGTGCGCTCGTTGGCGTCTTTCAGGCCCGACAGGAACTTGAAAAAGCTGTACTTGTAGCCCAAGCTCCAGAGCACCGCGCAGCGCAAGTTTTCAAACACGCTCAACTTGGGAAAGATGTTGGTGATCTGGAAGCTGCGCGACAGCCCCATGCGGTTGATCTCATAAGGCGTTTTGTTCTGAATGGCTTGGCCGTTCAGCAATATCTCACCGCTGGTCGGGCCAAAGCGGCCGCTGATCAGGTTAAAAAGCGTGGACTTGCCAGCCCCGTTCGGGCCGATCACGGCCACACGCTCACCCGCATTGACCGCCAGGTTGACGCCTCGGATGATTTCGGTCTTGCCGAAGTTCTTGCGCACGTCTTGGAGTTCGAGGGCGTAACTCATAAAGCCGTTTCCCTTCTCTTGATTTCTTTTTCGATGTCGGTTTGGATTTCGCCCCAGTCACGTGCAAACTGCCTGCGGGCCAGCTCGAACAAGCCCAAGCCCGTGAGCATCACAAAGGCCGAGCCGAACCAGCTGTCCAGGCTCTTGGCGTTGAGCGTGGCGCCCATGAACTTGACCGTGTCACCCAAAGCCGAATTGAGCTGCAGGTGGTAGACCATCTCGATCATGGCCCCAGCCCCGGCCAGCATGACGATGGCCGTCACCCCCAGACCCAGGTAGCTGGTCCAGATCTGGCGCAACTTGCCAAACTTGGCCACCCGCAGGTTCATCATGATCAGGCTGGCAATGCCGCCCGGGGCGTACATGACCATGAACAGGAACACGAGACCCAGATACAGCAGCCAGGCCTTGGTCAACTCGGACAACAGCACAAAAGCGATGATCATCAAAATCGCGCCGATGATGGGACCAAAGAAGAAGGTAGCCCCTCCCAAAAAAGTGAAGAGCAAATAGGCGCCCGAGCGCCCAGCCCCGACCACCTCTGCGGTCACGATTTCGAAGTTGAGTGCGCCCAAACCCCCGGCAATGCCAGCAAAAAAGCCCGAGATGATGAACGCCGAATACCGCACACGTTGTGTGTTGTAGCCGATGAACTCAACCCGTTCAGGGTTGTCGCGCACAGCGTTCAAAATCCGGCCCAACGGTGTTTGGGTGAAGGCATACATCAGCGCCACACACACAAAGGTGTAGACCGCAATCAGGTAGTACACCTGAATTTGTGGGCCATAAGTGATGCCAAAAAATGGTTGACCCGCGACCCGGTTGCCCGATACACCTGCCTCACCCCCGAAAAACTCAGAGAACATCAGCGACATGGCGAACACCAATTCGGCCACGCCCAGTGTGATCATGGCAAAGGGGGTGCCCGATTTGCGGGTGGTGACCCAGCCCAACAAAATGGCAAAGCCCATGCCCGCCACGCCGCCCACGATGGGCAGCAGACTGACCGGGATGTTGAGCTTGCCGCCACTGACGGCATTGAGTGCGTGAATCGCCATGTAAGAGCCTAGGCCGGTATAGACCGCATGGCCAAAGCTCAACATGCCGCCTTGCCCCAACAAGATGTTGTAAGACAGACAGGCAATGATGGCGATGCCCATTTGCGCCAGCATGGTCACGGACAGATTGCTGGTAAAGACCAGTGGCGAAGCCAAAAGTACCAACGCGAACAGGCTCCAGATGACCCAGCGGCCGACGTTGTAAGGTTTGAATTTGTAAACAGCAGCCATGTCTTAACCCTCGCGTGTGCCCAAAAGACCCTTGGGCCGGAAGATCAGGATCAGCACCAAAAACAGGTAGGGCAAGATGGGCGCAACCTGGGATAGCGTGAGCTTGGCAAAGGAGTTCTCCTGCGTGGCGGCCGACAAGGCCCAGCCCATGTCCTTGGCAAAGGACAAGAAGGAATAGTCAATGGCCACCGCAAATGTCTGGATGACACCGATCAGGACCGAGGCCAAGAAAGCGCCCGACAAAGATCCCATGCCGCCCACCACCACCACCACGAAGATGACCGAGCCCACTGTGGCGGCCATGGCTGGCTCGGTCACGAAGGTACTGCCGCCAATCACGCCCGCCAGTCCGGCCAAGCCCGTGCCCGCACCAAACACCAGCATGAACACGCGTGGCACGTTGTGGCCGAGCGACTCCACCATTTCGGGGTGGGTCAATGCAGCCTGAATGACCAAGCCAATTCGGGTGCGGGTGAGCAAGAGCCACAAGGACACGAGCATGAAGAGCGCCACCAGCATCATGAAGCCGCGTGTAGCGGGAAAAGGTGAGCACACCACACGGATGGCTGCATCGGCTGCGCGACACATCTCAGCGGGAGCGGCTCCCCAAACCACACTCAAGCCGTTGGTAGAGTGGTTGATCAAGGTGAAGGCCGAGCTGCGCAAAATTTCAGGCGGCGGGAACTCGACCGCCGTTCTGCCCCAGACCAGCTGAACCAGCTCCAGCACCACATAGGACAGGCCAAACGTGACCAGCAACTCGGGCACATGGCCAAAAGGGTGGACCTTGCGCAGCGTCAGGCGCTCAAACAAAGCACCACAGGCCCCAACCAACAGCGGAGCAATGACCAGCGCTGGCCAAAACCCGATCCATTCTGAGATGGTGTAGCCGAAATAGGCACCGACCATGTAGAAGCTGGCGTGCGCGAAGTTGAGCACGCCCATCATGCTGAAAATCAGCGTCAGCCCGGAGCTGAGCATGAACAACAACAGCCCGTAACTGAGGCCGTTGAGCATGGAGATGATGAAAAACTCCATCACAAACTTTCCAGACCCTGCAAGGTCTTACTGCGTTACCGAAAGTGGGTTGGCCCATGGCCAACCCGGTCTCTGTGGGGCCCGAGAGCCCAAAAAAAAGCCCGATGTACCCTCAGGTGATCGGGCCTTGGCCCAGCCGACCTGCTCTGATTGACCCCTGAGGGTCACCCAGCAACAGGCAGCGGCAGGGATTGCACCTTAGCCAGGACGCTTCATCTGGCAGCTGGTAGGCGTGCTGGAGACATAAGAAGGGAATTCCTTGACAGGTGCCAAAGTCATGCCAGTGTTCTCTGGGCTGTAGGGGAACTTCTTGTCGGCCTTTTGCCAAACCGTCATCCACAAAGGCTGCTGCATTTGGTGGTCAGTCTTGCGCATTTCCACATCACCGTGGTAGCTCTTGAACTTCAGGCCCGACAGGGCTGCGGCTACTTTGACAGGGTCGGTCGACTTGGCTTTGGCCATGGCTTCACCCAGGGCGTTGTAAATCGTGACCACAGAGGATGTGTAGAAATCGTCGTTGAACTTTTGCTTGAACTCGCCCATCCACTTGCCAATGTCACCACCCATGTTGTAGTGGCTGTAGGCAATTTGATAAACACGACCAGCACCGGTTTGGCCCAAAGCGGTTGGTGTGCCTGTCACGCCGGTGTAATAGGTGTAGAACTTGCCGTTGTAGCCGCCTTCGTTGGCCGCCTTCACCAGCAAAGCCAAGTCAGAGCCCCAATTGCCGGTGATCACGGTATCGGCGCCCGAGGCCTTGATCTTGGCGATGTAGGGCGAGAAGTCACGCACTTGTGCCAAGGGGTGCAGGTCTTCACCCACGATTTGGACGTCGGAGCGCTTGCGGGCCAGGTTTTCCTTGGCGAATTTGGCGACTTGGTGACCGTGTGAGTAGTTCTGGTTGAACAGGTACACCTTCTTGATGTCCTTGTCGTCCTTCATGAAGGTGGTCATGGCCTCGATCTTCATCGAGGTGTCGGCGTCAAAGCGGAAGTGCCAGTAGCTGCACTTGCTGTTGGTAAAGTCGGGATCCACAGCCGCGTAATTCAGAAAGATCACCTCTTTGCCGGGATTGCGTTCGTTGTGCTTGTTGACGGCCTCAATCAACGCGCCAGCCACGGAAGAACCGTTGCCTTGGGCAATGTAACGGACACCTTGGTCCAAAGCTGCCTTGAATGCGTTCAGGCTCTCCGCGGGACTAAGTTTGTTGTCGAAAGAAACGATTTCGAACTTGACACCAGCAGGGTTGGTTTTGCTGAATTTTTCAGCAAAAAACTGGAAGCTTTTGAGTTGGTTACTACCAACAGGGGCCATCAATCCTGAAAGCGGGTCAATGTGGGCAATTTTGACGGTTTCGCCTTTTTGCGCATAAGCGCCCAGTGAACAAGCGGCCAAAGCGGCGGCGGCGATCAAACGGTGGGTGGTTTTCATTAGAGGTCTCCTGCGTTGTGAATCAGAACAGTGTCAGCGTAACCGTTGATGAAACAAATGTGCTCGGGGTTTGCACCTAATGCTTATCACCCGCGCGACTTGAACATGACTTTGGTTGGCCGCCTTGGCTTGACGCGCATCAAAGGCCAGGCAGCACATAGTCAGCCAATTGCTCGCGCAAACGGGTCTTCAGCATCTTGCCTGTGCCCCCCAAAGGAATGGCGTCGACAAAGACCACATCGTCCGGAATCTGCCATTTGGCGGTCTTGCCTTCATAAAAAGCGATGAGTTCTTCGCGGCTAAGCTCGGCACCCGGTTTCTTGACCACACACACAATCGGCCGTTCGTCCCACTTGGGGTGGCGCATGCCAATACAGGCGGCCATGGCCACGGCCGGGTGGGCCATGGCGATGTTTTCCACGTCGATCGAGCTGATCCACTCGCCGCCGGACTTGATCACGTCCTTGCTGCGGTCGGTAATCTGCATGAAACCGTCGCTGTCCATGGTGGCCACATCGCCGGTCGGGAACCAGCCGTCCACCAAGGGGTTGCCGCCTTCTTGCTTGAAGTAAGAGGCGATCACCCAAGGGCCTTTGACCAGCAAATCACCTGCGGACTTGCCATCGTGGGGCAGTTCACGGCCCTCGGCGTCCACAATTTTCATGTCAATGCCAAAAATGCAGCGGCCCTGCTTCATGCGCAGTTTCATCTGAGCATCGGCGGGCAAGCTCAGGTGCTTGTTTTTCAGGGTGCACACCGTGCCCAGCGGGCTGAGCTCGGTCATGCCCCAAGCGTGCAACACATCCACGTTGTAATCCTGGCGGAAGGCGTCGATCATGGCCGGTGGGCAAGCCGAGCCGCCAATCACGGTGCGGTTGAGCTGGCTGAACTTCAGACCCGCAGGCTTCATGTGGCCCAGCAGCATTTGCCACACGGTGGGCACACCCGCCGCAAAGGTCACGCCTTCGGCTTCGATCAGTTCATAAACCGATTTGCCGTCCAGGGCCGGCCCCGGGAACACCAATTTGGCGCCCGCCATGGCCGCGCTGTAGGGAATTCCCCAGGCGTTGACGTGGAACATGGGCACCACGGGCAAGATCGAATCCCGCGCCGAGATGCACATCGAGTCGGGCAATGCGGCGGCGTAGGCGTGCAGCACCGTGGAGCGGTGGCTGTACAAAGCCCCTTTGGGGTTGCCGGTGGTGCCGCTGGTGTAGCACAAGCTGCAAGCGGTGTTCTCATCCAGATCGGGCCATGTGTAGGTGCTGGGCTGCTGGCCCATCCAGGCCTCGTAGCTCACCAAGTTCGGGATGCCGGTGCCTTCGGGCAGTTTGTCGGCATCGCACAGCGCCACGTACTGGGTCACGGTCTTGCAATGGGGGTGCAATGCCTGCACCAGCGGTAAGAACGTCATGTCAAAGCACAGGATCTGATCTTCAGCATGGTTGGCGATCCAGGCCATCTGCTCAGGGTGCAGGCGCGGGTTGATGGTGTGCAGCACACGGCCCGAGCCGCTCACGCCGAAATACAACTCCAAATGACGGTAACCGTTCCAGGCCAGGGTGGCAATGCGGGCGCCTTGCGGCACTTTTTGCGCATCCAACGCGTTCGCCACCTGGCGCGAGCGACGGGCGACGTCGGCCCAAGCGTAACGGTGGATGTCTCCCTCCACGCGGCGCGAAACGATTTGGCTGTCGCCGTGGTGTTTTTCCGCAAAGTCGATCAGTGAAGAAATCAGCAGTGACTGCTGTTGCATCAATCCCAGCATGGGGCGCTCCTGTCAGGTGGAAGGTTTTGAACCGATTCATTGTGCACCCGAGTTCGGTCGAAACCGGGTCTAAAACCCGCCAAACCGCGGGTGCTTGTCAAGGGCGTGACAATCACCGACATGTCTTCTGCCCCTTTGGAAACCTCTGCCAGTTCCCCTCAGGCCTTGCCTGTGCTGGAATGGACACACCGCCTGACCCAACTGGGCACCCGTTTTTTCACGCCCCTGCAGCCCACGCCGGTGGCCGCACCGCGCTGGGCCGCCCGCAACGACGCCTTGCGCACAGAACTGGGCTGGCCCGCCGAGCTGTTTGACGATGAGCACCTGCAAACCTTTGCGGGCAATGCGCTGATGGTGGGCTCCCAGCCGCTGGCCACGGTGTACAGCGGCCACCAGTTTGGTCAATGGGCCGGACAACTGGGCGACGGGCGGGCGATTTGGCTGGGCGAGGCGGCATCGGCCCAAGGCCCACAGGAAATTCAACTCAAAGGCGCGGGTCGAACACCCTACTCGCGCGGCGGCGATGGCCGAGCCGTGCTGCGCTCGAGCATCCGTGAGTATTTGTGCAGCGAAGCCATGCATGGCTTGGGCATTCCCACCACCCGGGCCTTGTGCCTGGTGGCTTCACCCGAACCCGTGCGGCGCGAAACCATGGAAAGCGCCGCCGTGGTGGCGCGGGTGGCGCCCAGCTTTTTGCGCTTTGGACACTTTGAGCATTTTTCAGCCCAAGGCGACACCGACAGCCTGCGCATTCTGGCCGACCACGCGATAAGCCACCACCTGCCCGAGTGCAAAGACCGCGCGGCGCTTTGGCAAGGCAATGTTTATGCGGCTTTGCTGGACGAGGTTCAGGAGCGCACCGCCCGGCTGCTGGCGCAATGGCAGGCCGTGGGGTTTTGCCATGGTGTGATGAACACCGACAACATGAGCCTCTTGGGCCTGACGATCGACTACGGCCCCTTCCAGTTCATGGACGGCTTTGACCCGGGCCACATCTGCAACCACTCGGACCACCAAGGGCGCTACGCTTATGGTCGCCAGCCGAACGTGGCCTATTGGAACCTCTACTGTCTGGCGCAGGCGCTGGCCCCTTTGATCGACGACCACGACATGACCCTGCAGGTGCTGGAAGGCTACAAGAGTCAGTTTCCCCGCTTTTTGGGTGACGCCATGCGGGCCAAACTGGGCCTGACGGGTGATCTGGCACCCGAATCCGAACGAGAAAACGACTGGACGCTGGTCGAAGACGTGATGCAGCTCATGGCGGCCGAAAAAGTGGACTTCACCCTGTTTTGGCGGCAACTGAGCCAAGCGGTGGTGCAGCAGTCTCGCGCCCCTTCATTGACCGATGCGGGCTGGAGCGTTGTGACCGACTTGGTGCTGGACCGCCCTCGCCTGCTGGAATGGTTGGCGCGGTTCACCACCCGGTCGGGTCAGGCGCATTTTTCGGCCATGGGAGAAGTGATGCTGCGCACCAACCCAAAGTTTGTACTGCGCAACCATCTGGCCGAGATCGCCATCCGTCAGGCCCAAGCTGGTGACTTTTCTGAAATCGACACCCTGCACAACTTGTTAAAGTCACCCTTTGACGAGCATCCGGGCTTTGATGCCTATGCCGCCCTGCCCCCCGACTGGGCGGATCAACTGGAAATCAGCTGTTCATCATGAGCAAAATCACCAAAACCGACCAAGAGTGGCGCGAGCTGCTCGCCGCCAAAGGCGCCGAGCCTGTGGCCTATGCCGTCACCCGCCAAGCGGCCACTGAGCGGCCGTTCACGGGCAAATACGAGGGCCACTGGTCCAGCGGCATTTACCGCTGCATCTGCTGCGACGCCGAGCTGTTCAAGTCGGGCACCAAGTTTGACGCGGGCTGCGGGTGGCCGAGCTTTTCTCAGGCCGCCTCCGAAGGGGCCATTGAAGAGCGGGTAGACACCAGCCACGGCATGCGCCGTGTGGAAACCGTGTGCGCCCAGTGCGGTGCACACCTGGGCCATGTGTTCGAGGATGGCCCGGCCCCCACAGGCCTGCGTTACTGCATGAACTCCGCTTCGTTAGACTTCGAGCCTTCCTGACCGACCCCGGCTGTGCCCCTGTGCGCAGTCTCTCACCTTTTTCCATGAAACTCCTTCTCGACTTTTTTCCCATCCTGCTGTTCTTTGGTGCGTACAAGATGGCTGACATTTACACCGCCACAGCGGTGCTGATGGGCGCGACCGTCTTGCAAACCGCCATCATTTACAAGATGGACGGCAAGCTGCAAACCATGCACAAGATCACGCTGGTGCTGGTGCTGGGCTTTGGTGCCCTCACCTTGAGCCTGCACGATGAGCGCTTCATCAAGTGGAAACCCACCTTGTTGTATTCGGGCCTGGCCATCGCCTTGGCCGTGGCCCACTGGTTTTTGAAGAAAAACTTCCTGCACATGCTGCTGGGCACACAACTGCAATTGCCCCACGCCGTGTGGAACCGCCTGAACCTGTCGTGGATGCTGTACTGCGTTTTCATGGCCGCCATCAACGCCTATGTGGCCCACTACTTCAGCACCGAAGACTGGGTGAACTTCAAACTTTGGGGTTATGTCTTCCCGCTGGTCTTCATCCTTGGCCAAGGGCTATACATTTCGCGCTACTTGCCCAAAGACGAAGGTGACCAGAAATGAGCACCCAAACTTTGCCACTGAGCGCCCAAATCCACGCCCGCTTGACCGAGCGCCTGCAACCCACCGCGCTGCGTGTGACCGATGAAAGCGCTCAACATGCTGGCCATGTGGGCGCCAACGACAGTGGCGAAGGCACCCACATGCGGGTGTGCATAGCCTCGCCTTTGTTCGATGGCATCAGCCGCGTTCAGCGCCATCGCCTTGTGTATGATGCGCTGCAAGATTTCATTGACCAGGGCTTGCACGCGCTGGCCATCGAGCTGATCTGATCCGGGCCGTCACCCTTTGGTGGCAGCCCCTTTTTTTGAACCCTAGACCTTTCTCTGACACCCGTCTCTTAGGAAAACACGATGAAAAAGCAAATGCTCAGCGCCGCTTTGGTGGCCTTGCTGGCGTCCCCCGTTCTGGCGCAAAACCTGGCTGTGGTCAACGGCAAGCCAGTTCCTTCTTCGCGCGTGAAAGCGCTTCAGCAGCAGGTGGAGGCCTCTGGCCGCCCCGTCACGCCCGAAGTGATGGCCCAGATCAAAGAAGAGCTGATCGCCCGCGAAGTCTTCATGCAAGAGGCCCGCAAGCGTGGCTTGGACGCCAGTGACCTTGCCCCCGAAAAACGTACTGCTTAGCTGATGGTTAAAAATCAGTTCAAGGAGAACGAGATGAGTGAAACGAGGAAACGGGCCAAGTACACGCTGGAATTCAAGATGGAGGCGGTCAGGCTG